>DYMW01000041.1:2921-13206 GCA_020721385.1 Sulfurovum sp.
ATGGAGCTATGTGGTTAAAAATATCGGTAATGTTGTGTTAACCAATATTGTCGTAACCGATAGTAAATTGGGTAATGTTTGTACGCTTGATACATTAGCTGTAGGTGGCACAAAAACGTGTACCAAAACAGGTATGGCAATTACAGGACAATATGAGAACATTGGAAAAGTAACAGCAAAGTATGAAGCAATACAAGTAGAAGATGTTGACCCAACGCATTATATGGGAGAAAAGCGTATTACTAAGGCTCCTTTGGCTGTAGATGATTATGCTAATGGAGAAACAGGTAAGCCTGTAACACTCAATAGTATTGCAAATGATACCGATGAAGAGAATGATTTAGATCCAACTACGGTCGTATTGATTCATGAAAATGTTATTGAAGATGGGAAAAAATTGGTTGTTGTGGGTGAAGGAGTGTGGATGGTTACACCAAATGGAGCCATTACTTTTACACCTGAATCTGGATTTACCAATGACCCAACACCTATAAAATATACAGTAAGTGATGAAGCTGGAAATGTATCAAATGAAGCAACTGAGAGTATCGATTATCCACAAACAATACCAACGGCTAATGATGATAATGTTACAGGTGAGTTATCTAAAGTAACCACCATTGATATTTTAGTGAATGATGTTGACCCTGAAAATGATTTAAATCGAAGTAGGGTGAACTTTATTGTTCCAGATGGTGCAACAGGTAGTGATGAAGACAATGATGGGGATATTGAAACCGTAGTGATTCAAGCAGAGGGAATATGGTTGGTAGATGCCAATGGAACCGTTACTTTTACCCCTGAAGAAGCATTTAGTGAAAATCCAACACCGATTAATTATACCGTAAAGGATAATACCGATAAAGTATCCAATGAGGCAACGATTAGCATTGTTTATCCTGATAGTAGTAAGGCAACGCTTGGCGATAAGGTATGGTATGATTTAAACAAAGATGGAAAACAAGAGGGTACTGAACCAGGATTAGCAGGTATTGTTGTCTCTTTGTATGATGGCAATGAAGAAAAAATAGCAACAACTTCTACCGATGATAATGGTAATTACGCTTTTGATAATCTTATGGCAGGAGAATATCGTGTTGAATTTACGGTTAAAGAGGGTTGGCGTATTACCATACAAAATGTTGAAAACAACACACTTGAGGCGCTTGATTCTGATGCAGAAGTGATTTCTGGTAAAACAGATGTTATTATCTTAAAGAATGGAGAAGTGAACAAAGACATTGATGTGGGTATGTATCAAATCGCAAGAGCCACCATTGACATTGATAAAGTAACCAATGGAAAAGATGGTTTAAATATTATGGTGGGCGAGGCAATTACATGGAACTATATGGTGAAAAACAAAGGAAATGTACGGTTAACCGATATTGCTGTTGTTGATGATAAAGAGGGTGAGATTGCTTGTCCACAAGATTCATTGGAAGTGCAAGAAGAGATGACCTGTACCAAAGAGGGTGTAGCGATACTTGGAGCGTATGAAAACAAAGGTACGGTAACTGCAAAAACACCTGAAGATAAAAATATAACAGACAGTGATGGTAGTAGTTATACAGGTACGTCAAAACCTATTGAGAATGCAACCATTGGTGATAGAATTTGGTTGGACAGCAATCGCAATGGTATTCAAGACAGTGATGAGACCATTGGTATGAGTAATGTGACGGTGAAGTTGTTTAAAAGTGACAATACAGAAGTAGCAACAACGACAAGTACGGAGGATGGTTCTTATCTCTTTACCGATGTGGTACCGAATGACTATTATGTTAAATTTAGCATACCAACAGGATACAGCATTACAAAAAATAAACAAGGTAATGATGATATGATGGATTCAGATCCTAATCAGAATGGTAAAACAGGTTCATTCACAATAAATAGTGGGGAAAGTTTGACCAATATTGACATGGGACTTCATCAAACATTGGTTAGTTTTGGAAATAAAGTTTGGTATGATGGTAATGAAGATGGTATTATAGATACTGATGAAAAAGGTATTGGTGGTGTACTTGCAAAATTATTTACAGCAGATGGTAACTTGGTTACAGAGAAAAGAACCAACAGTGATGGTGGGTATCTCTTTACTGATTTGGTTCCTGGTAAATATTATGTTCAGTTTATTGTTCCTAAAAATTATATTGTGAGTCCTCAAAACAAAGGAAACAATGAGAGTAAAGATTCAGATGCTGACAGTTCAGGTAAAACAGATATTGTAACGTTGAGAGCGGGTATTGATAATCGAACAACCGATATGGGTCTTTATCAATCTCCAGCAAAACTGGGTGATAGAGTGTGGTACGATGCCAATAAAAATGGTATTCAAGATGGTGGTGAGAGTGGTATTAAAGAGATTGTTGTGAAGTTGTATGACGTAACCAATCAACTTGTTTTAGAGACCAAAACAGACAGTTCAGGTCTTTATGTTTTTGACAATGTGATTCCTGCTGAGTACCATATTCAATTTGTTGCCCCTGCTGGATATACGATTACCAATCAAAATCAAGGTGGTGATGATGCCAAAGATTCAGATACGGACTCAAGTGGAAAAACAGATTTCTTTACTTTATCTGCAGGGGACCAAGAGAGTGGTATGGATATGGGTATGTATCAACAAGTGGTAAGTTTGGGTGATAGAGTTTGGCTTGATACGAATAAAAATGGTATCCAAGATGTGGGTGAAAATGGTATTAAAGACATTAATGTATCCCTTTACAATGGTAATGATTTGGTTCAATCAATGTTAACCGATGAGAATGGTAACTATCTCTTCTCGCGTCTGGCACCAGGTGATTATCGTATTGAGTTAAAAGATGTGTTGGATGAGTATAAAATGAGTCCAAAAGAGCAAGGAAATGATGAGAACAATGATTCAAATGTGGATGAAAAAGGTGAAACAGATACCTTTACTCTAACACCTGGTAGCAATGATTTGTCTTGGGATATGGGTATGTATAAAGATGTGTGTCCTGCATCAAAATCAGCTGTAGGTGATGTGGTTTGGTTCGACATTGATGCCAATGGAGTACAAGATATTGGTGAGAGTGGTATTGAAAACATTGAAGTAAAACTTTATGATGCTGACGATGTATTAATTGCCACACAAAAAACAGACAAACATGGTCTATATCAATTCAATAACCTTGTACCAAGTGAATATTATGTGGTCTTTACGGTGCCAAGTGAATATAAAGTTAGTCCAAAAACCAATGCGAATGATGACCGATTGGATTCAGATGCCAATGAAGATGGAAGAACAGAAATTATTACCTTAATTGCTGGTGAAATTACTTCAACAGTTGATATGGGTCTCTACAAAGAAGGTGGAACCATTGGTGATAAAGTTTGGGATGATGCCAACGGAAATGGTTTACAAGATGAAAGTGAATTGGGTGTTTATAATGTCGAAGTAACCCTTTATAATGATAAAGGGAATATGATTGAAACCACCAAAACCAATGCAAGTGGATTGTATCACTTTACCAATGTTCCTAAAGGTAGATACAGTTTAACCTTTAAGAGCCTACCAACAGACTTTATCTTTACCCATCAAAATCAGGGTGGAGATGAAACCAAAGATTCAGATGTGGATGCCACAGGAAAGTCTGAATTGATTATAATTAATGGTGGAGACAACATTACTTATGTGGATGTTGGAATTAGAAAGTTTGATATTCCAGGTGCAAGTAATGATAGTATTAAAGGATTAACAGGAAAAAGTAGCACAATTGATGTTCTAGCCAATGATACAGAAGGAACCTATAATTTTGATGCAACAACAGTAAAAATTACTTCTGCACCAGAAGGGGCAACGTTGAGTGAGGATGGAAAAGTATTGACGGTTAATGGAGAAGGTATTTGGAGTGTCGATGCCTCAACAGGTATGATTACTTTTGCACCACAAGATGGTTTTGTGGGTGACCCAACACCAATAACCTACAGTGTTCAAGATACACATGGTAATGAGACAGGTGCTGAAGTGACGGTTGATTACCCACCAGTTGCCAATGATGATTTGGTGAATGGTGAAGTAGGCAAACAGATTATAATTCATGTTCTTGACAATGATACCAATACGTCAAGTCCACTGGATCCAAGTAGCGTAAGAATTATTGACCCTGAAACTGACAATGAGGTAGAAAATGTTATTATTGCTGGGGAAGGTTCATGGAGTGTCAACAGTAGTGGTTCAATTACCTTTACACCAGAAGATGGTTTCAAAAATAGACCAACACCAATTTTCTATATCGTTAGAGAAGAGAATGGTGATAGCAGTAACAGAGCAACCATTACCATTGCTTATCCTGATGCAGTGGATGATGTGTACATTATTCCTGCAGGTGAAAAAGGTAAGATAGTCATTAATGTGAGTGAAAATGACAGTAACAATACCATTCCAAGTACCATTCTTTTGGGATGTACAGATACAGGTGTTAAACGATTGGTTATAAAAGACCAAGGTGTTTGGCAAGTTCAAGAAAATGGGGTGATTGGTTTTACACCAGAAGATGGTTTTATAGGTGACCCAACTGATATTAAATATACGGTTGCTTTGGTTTCTGGTGGACGTTCAAATTGTGCCAATGTGGATATTCGACATGCCTTATTAGCCAATGATGACCATTCAACGTTAAATGTTGGTAACCCTACACGTATTAAAGTGTTGGCAAATGATTCTGGTGATTTAGATGTTACTACGGTAAGATTGATTGTTTCAACAACACTGCCTAATGGAACAACATTAAGCAGTGATGGTCGTACCTTAACCGTTCCAACACAAGGCGTATGGTATGTTGATGATGCAGGTGTGGTTGTCTTTACTTTAGAAACAGGGTCAACCACTGCACCAACGCCAATTGGATATACGGTAGAAAACTCTAATGGTGATGTGAGTAATGAAGCAATGATTACCATCACACAAGGAGCGATGTTGCTTGTTGCCAATGATGATATTGGTAAAGCCAATGAGGGAAATCCTGTTATTATTGAGATACTTAACAATGATGTGGGTGACCTTAATAAATCATCGGCACGATTTGTGGATGCACAAGGTAATTTGGTAAGCACCATTACGGTAGCAGGTGAAGGTGTTTGGAGTATTAATGAATCAGGAGTAGCAATCTTTACTCCAGAGGCAGGTTATACAGGTACACCAACACCTATTCATTATCGTGTACGTGATAACAGTGGAGAGATAAGTAATGTTGCTGGTATTAGTATCACAGGTATTTGTGTCTGTGAACCTTATGAAACCAGTATCCCATCTATGGGTAAAATAGGTGCCATGGTGATGATGTTATTAACACTTCTCTTTGGTATTCTTCTTGTTCGACAAGAAGAGAAATATAAATTTAATTAACGTATAAAAGGAGTAACAAATGAATCAAATTAAATTATCACTCATTGCCTTAATGGCAATGGGAAGTGTGGCGTATGCAGGAGGAGATATTAATCCTATGACTAACTATGAGACAGAAGATATAAAAATGGCTGAAGAGGCGTATGTTCAAAATTATGTTGAGCCTGTTGTAGAAGCACCTGTTGTAGCAGAGACACCAAAACCAGTAGAAGAGATTAATCCAAATGGATTTTATGCAGGACTTGGTATTTCTGCTGCACAATATAAAACCAATTGTGCTTGTCCTGATAACAGTAAATCGGGTACTGATAAAACAGCAGGGGTAATGGCAAGAGTTGGATATGATTTTAATAAATATGTAGGGGTTGAAGCCAGAGGTATGCGAACCAATTGGAAAGCGGATGGGGGAACGGTTAAACATGCAGGTGTGTTTGTAAAACCAATGCTTCCTGTAACCGATTCAACCAATGTGTATGGATTGGTGGGTGTTGCTAAAACAACCACTCAAGGTTCGCTACAATCTACAGATGCAACAGGTGCAGCATTGGGTGCAGGTGTAGAAGTTGATTTAAGTGAAGACCGAGCCAAAGAGGGACGTTATGGACGTGAATTCGATGGGAAAGGTGACCAAGAAAAAGGTTTGGGTGTCTTTATGGATTATGAACGCTTGGTGGTTAAATCAGGAAGTCCTGATTTAGATGCAGTATCTGCAGGTGTAACATACGATTTTTAATTTTATAGATAGCCTATTGTTTTAGGCTATCATTTTATAGAATTTTTTAAAAAAAGTTTTAATGATTTTTGACTTTTGTGGTTTATTTTATACTCAATATGTTTTAAATACCACAAGAGTTGTTTTGGTGTAATTCCTCTCTTTTTTGCCTCTTTTTTTAAAATATATTGAGGAATCTTAATCGGTTTTGCTATAAATTCTTTTGCAATGGTTTGAACTTGATTTCCATAACAGTTAAAGCATAATCGTGCGAAGACAAAAGGTAGAGCAGTTTTTTCATACCATGCTGTTGCCAAATCAACGCCTTCTCCTCCATTAAGATAATACTTAAGTGCCTTATCACCAATAATTACTTCACCTTTTAGCTTTAAAACTTTAGCCAATTGATTGGAAGTTGCTGATTCATTATCGGTTTTATTTTCTCCTTTAATGACAAATACGGAATAAACAGCACGATTGGCAATGATTCCCAAATTGGTACAATCATAACGTGGTGATTCAATGCTTGAGATAAATCCTGCATTAATTTTACGATTTTTTAATGCTTCATTAATTTTACTGGGAACATCTTTTTTATGGTTTAATCCCATTTTTGTACCAGAATCATGTAAATAACGTTTTAAAAAAACTTGAAAAGGTAAAAGATTAAGGTAGCTAATTGAGCCAAATATCACAGTTGTTCCACTCCTTAGGTAATTTAAGCGTGATTATATCAAACAACTTTTATAATCGAAACAATTTTGAAAAAAGTGAGTGGAAAAACAGATGATAACAATTGAATTTTTAGGACCCATTGCCAGGGAGTCGTTGGAAATAGAAGCAAAAAATTTAGAAGAGGTAGCAATCTATTTACAAAATATAGAGACTGTAAATGGTTGGTTGGACAAATGTGCTGTGGCGGTTAATGATGTGATGTGTAATGATGTAACCAAAGTATTAAAGAGTGGTGATAAAATTTCTATTTTACCTCCTGTTTGTGGAGGTTAAGATGGAGTTGTATCAAGGGGCTTTAGATGTAAAATCTATATTCAATCAATGGTTAGATGAAGAGGCAGCATCCAATTATGGAGCATTTGTTCCTTTTGTAGGAACCATTCGTTCAGAAGGTGGTATTGAAGCACTTAGTTTTGATATTTATGAACCTATTTTTGAATCATGGTTCAATACTTGGGTAGAAAAGGCAGAAGAATTGGGGGCTAAAGTAAAGATGGCTCATGCTATTGGGGATGTTCCTGTTCATAGTTCATCGTATATTTCAGCAGTTTTTTCACCTAAAAGACGTGTAGCATTAGAATTAATAGATAAATTTGTAGAAGATTTTAAAGCCAATGCACCAATATGGAAATATGATGTAATTAATGGAAAACGAATTTATGCAGAAGATAGAAGTACACCCATGGATGGTAGTGGATTGTTGATGAAAAAAAATGGGGAGCAATAATGGCGTTTATACATTTTGATGAATCTATTGAGATTATGAATACCCTTGAAATTACAAACTATAAAACATCGAAACGTTACTTAACTGATACTTTAGGGTATGTTTTGGCAGAAGATATTGTACCCGACCACAATTCACCAGCGTTTTCTACCTCTGCAATGGATGGGTATGCTATTGCTCATAAAGATTTGAAATTGGGACGTTTAAAGATATCAAGTATCAATCCAGCAGGTAGTGATTTAGAAGATGTTGTGGTATCGGGTTGTTGCATTAAAACCTTTACAGGCTCGTTAATGCCATTAGGCAGTGATACGTTAATTCCTATCGAGAATGTAACCGTAGATGGAAATGAGATTGTGATTCATGAAGAGGTTCCTTTTGGGTTTTCGGTAAGAGCCATTGGTGAAAATTATGTCCAAGGATACAAGCTTATTAGTAAAGGTACCAAAATAGATTTTGCTGATATTGGGGTGATGGCAAGTTTGAATGTTGTCTCTGTTTTGGTTCATGAAAAACCAAGAGTCGCCATCTTATCAACAGGTTCAGAACTCTTGGAGTTGGGTGAAATACAAACATCTGATGCACAGATTAGAAGTTCCAACAATTATATTTTAGAAGCTTTGGTTAAAAAATATGATGGAGAGCCTTTACAATTGGGGTGTATTGCGGATGATAAAGAGAGTATTTTAAGTGGTGTTCAAAAAGCACTGCTTCAAAGTGATATTGTGGTGACCACAGGTGGCGTAAGTGTTGGTGATTTTGATTTTGTAAAAGATGTGATTGTGGAGTTGGGATGTGAAGTACTTTTTAAAGGGGTACGAGTAAAACCAGGACAACACATTATGGTAGCTAAAAAAGAGAATAAATTTATTGTGGCTCTACCAGGATTTGCTTACTCTTCAACCGTGACAGCATTACTTTATATGGTACCGTTGATTGCCAAATTGCAACAAGGAAAATGTTCACTTAGAATGGTAGAAGCAACATTGCGTGAATCTTTTCATAAACGTGCTAGAAAAGCAGAGTTTACAGCGTGTCGTTATAGTTTAGAAAATGGCAATTATTTTGTAGACTTTGAGGGTAAAAAAAGTGGTAGTTCGGCTATTTTGACCAATATGTTGGGTTCAACAGCTTTGTTGATTACTTCAGAAGAGGATGAATCCAAAGTAGTTGGAGATAGAGTTCTTATCTTACTTTTTTAATATAATTTAGACAATAGAGTGGTAAAGGATAAATAATGTATGAGTTAAAATCAATTATAGAGAAGCTAAAAGATGTTATTTCCCAAGAAAAAAAGGGTGTAAAAGTTTTTGATAAAGATGTTGCCAATGCGTTAGCAATTCCTCAAACGACATTTGCTACCATGAAAAAAAGAAATTCAATTCCGTTTAAAGAGATAATGGAATTTTGTGCCATCAAAAAATTGAGTATTAATTGGTTATTTTTTGATCAAGTGGTAGATATGTTGGCACAAGAGACTGAAAAATATTTTCAAATACGCTATTTTTCAAATGTAAGGGCGAGTGCAGGAGGAGGAGCTTTTACTTTTGACGAGGGGTATGAATTACTTTCGATTGATAAAACCATTATTCATAATATTATTCCAAGGGGCAGTAAAGAACTTGAAGCCATTAATGTTGATGGTGAGTCAATGGAGCCAACGTTACAAGATGGATCCATTGTTTTTGTAGATCGAAGTCAAACAGATATTAATAGAAATGGTATCTATATTGCTCAAACAACGGCAGGTTTGTTTATAAAACGTATTCGACAAAGAGCTGATGGTATGATTGAGTTAATTTCTGATAATCAAGCTTATTCTCCAGAATCTATTTCACCTGATGAAATTGAAATTGTTGGACGGGTTGTTGGAAATATTGAAAGTCTGTAACTTTTTTTAAGTATAATTTAAAAAATAAACAATAGTAACAAGGAAATAAAATGGCAGAAAACATTAAAACATTAGATGAGAGAATTGATGCAATTTATAAAATGGCAAAAGAGCATTTTGGGGAAGTGCGTTTTGTAGGAATTAAGAAGCATACCAAAATTGGTTGGATTGCCAAAATTCAATTTGATGAGTTTGAATCATTGGTGTCAGAGGGTAAAGATGCAGAAGATGCATTAAAAAAATTAAAAAAACGTGTGAAAAAAATTATTGAACGTTATAACATGGTATAAGATGAAGAACAACATTATTTTAATAGGATTTATGGGGATAGGTAAAGGCACAACAGCAAGAGCATATGCTAAAAAGTATAAATGTTTTAATCTTGATACGGATGATCTTATTGAATCAAAAGAGAATCGGAAAATAAAAGAGATTTTTAAAGAGGATGGTGAAATCTATTTTAGAAAGTTAGAACAAGAGTGTGCGAATTGGATTGAAGATTCAGTTACATCATCATTTATCTCTTGTGGAGGAGGTTTCTATAAAGTTAAAAATCTTAAAAAATTAGGAACCATTGTTTTATTGGATGCTTCTTATAATTGGATTTATAAGAGACTCTCCACTGCTGAAAATTCAAAAGCAAAATTAAAAAAGCGACCACTTTTTACTGAGCCTAAAAAAGCGAAGAAACTTTATACTGAAAGAGAAAAGTTTTATAAAGAGTTGGCAGATGTTATTATAAATGTTGAAAATAAAGATTTAACAACTATTATTAAAGAGATTCATGCAAAGACAACTTGTATTTAATGTAAGTAAATAAAACAAAAAGTAAAAGAAAGAAGAAAA
>DYMW01000042.1:0-1234 GCA_020721385.1 Sulfurovum sp.
CCTACAACCTATCTCTAAAATCTTCATACCCAAATGTTTTGACCACATCAATGGTTCCATCTTTTCGTTTAATGGCAATTGAGGGTAGGGGTACGCCGTTGAATGTGGTGGCTTTAACCATGGTGTAGTGTATTTGGTCTTCAAAAATAATTTGGTCACCAATGGCTAAAGGGTTATCAAAAGAGTAATCGCCCATAACATCTCCTGCCAAACAGGTATTTCCTGCTAAACGGTAGGTGTGTGCTTTTTCTCCTGCTTTATCGCTTCCGCGTACATTGGCTCGATAAGGCATAATGATGGTATCGGGCATATGGGCTTCAGCAGAGGTATCTAAAATAGCAATATCAATGCCATTATGTACAATGTCCAGTACACTTGTGACCAGTGAGCCAGTCTCCCAACCTACTGCTTCACCAGGTTCAAGATACACTTGTAGGTGAGGGTATTTGGCTTTGAATCCATTGAGAATATTAACCAGTTTTTTAACATTGTAATCTTTGCGTGTAATGTGATGTCCACCACCAAAATTGACCCATTTGAGTTGGTTGAGGTATTGTGCAAAATTACGCTCAAATGCTTCTAAGACTTTTTCTAGTGCCGATGAGTCTTGTTCACAAAGGGCATGAAAATGTAATCCATCAAGTTCATTTAAAAGCGTCTCATCAAAATTGACCAAGGTTGTACCCAATCTTGAATAGATTCCACAAGGATTATAGAGTTCAACAGGAGCTTCGGAGTATTCAGGATTAACGCGAAGACCAAGTGAAAGTTTGGGATTGTACCCTTTTGCCAAAGAGGCAAATCGTTTAAATTGTGTTGGAGAGTTGAAAACCAAATGATGTGAAATGGTTGCCACCTCTTCAATATCCTCTTCCTTAAATGCAGGGCTATACGTATGTAACTCTTTTCCAAATTTTTCATTGGAGAGTTTCGCCTCATGCAGTCCACTAGCACAACACCCATCAAGGTATTGTGAAACCATATCAAAGCTTTGCCATAGTGCATAGCCTTTAAGAGCAAGGAGTATTTTTACACCTGTTTGCTCTTTGATGGAAGCCAATGTTTTTAAGTTGTTTTCTAAAAGTTCTTCTTCGAGTAGCCAATAAGGGGTTTTCATGTCTGTTATTTCCTATAATATAATGGCGTGATTATAGCAAAATAGGGTAGAGATTAAACCGTTTGAACCTTAATAACTTCATCAACGCGATTAAATATTGCTTCAACTCTCTCTTGC
>DYMW01000042.1:1334-12852 GCA_020721385.1 Sulfurovum sp.
TTCATAAATGTTATTGTCACAAATAAGATGATAAGTCACGTTTAATTTTCCTTGCATTTGGATTCGCCTTTAGATTTTTTAAGTTGATTCATTATAACATAGAAGTAAAATTACCATTAAAAAAATGTCAAAATGTCATATTTTTACCACAAAGGAGCGTTATGAAACCGATATATGAGAATGCGTTGATTAGAATAGAAATCGAAAAAAGTGAAATACCTTGGTTAAAGATATTTACCCAAAAAGCCTATAAAGAGTTTTCAGAGTGTACGGCAGAAGAGAAGTTGGAGATATTTAGGGCGTTAGATGTGATTGAAAAAGAGATGTTGAGTTTTTTTAATCCACACAAAATCAATATTGCCAGTTTTGGAAATTATGTTCCTCATGTTCATTGGCATATTATGGCACGGTTTGAAGAGGACAGCTATTTTCCTGAACCAATGTGGGGAAAAAAGCAACGCGAAGGAACGTATGTTTTAGAAAATTTTGAAACATTTATTCAACGCGTACAAGCAGTTATTTAAAGAAAAAATTTACCACCCGTTTAAAAAGAGAAGTTTTCTCTTTTTTAGGGGTTTTACTCGGATGAATATAATTTCTTTGAGGATTTAATTTGTTCAGATATGCATTGGCCTCTTTAAGCTTTTTGGGTTCAAAATCAATTTGCATCTAAAATTCTCTCTATTTCATACATCGCATCTTCATTTTTAAGTCTAAACTTAACCTCTATTCTACGACTGGCATCTTTGTCTTCTAGCCCATTTATTTTGATGGCATCTTGATATGAGCGTCCACTTGCCACGAGTTTGTCTTGGATGTTATGCTGTTTAATATAATCTAAGGTAAGCAAATAGTTCATTACTGCATAAGCACGTTGTTGTGAAAGATTGAGGTTATACAGGTAAGAACCATCACTGTCGGTATGTCCTTCAATAATAATGCTGTCTAAATGTTCAGCAATAGTTTTATTGGTAATAAGCGTGTTGACATACTCAATAAAATTGGCTTTAAGTTCACTTTTAGCACTCTCTTTTAACTCTGATGAACCTTTGTCAAATAAAACATTGGAGGCTAAACGTAATGAACCACTCTCTTTATCAATATTGATTTTATTGCCCAATGAGGATTTTAACTCTGTAATTATTTGAAGTTTAATCCCTGTTAAGGATTTTATTTTTGCTTTTTGAGCTTGAAGTTTGGTTAACAAATCATCATATTTGGTCTGTTTGTTGTCTAAAGCTTGAAGCAATTGAAGCAGTTTTTCTTCATTCAATTTCAGTTTTTCATCTTGTTGGGTTAAACTGTTGGAGAGTAAAACAACGTTGTTTTTATAGTTGTCTAGTTCAATATTGTGCTGATTTAAACTGTTGTTTTGCTCTTCGGTTAAGTTTTGCAATACGATAATCTGTTCAGAGTAATCATCTATTTTTGTATTTTGAGCCAATAGAAGTTGGTTGAGTTTATTGATTTCATCATCTTTCATCTGTAAGGTTTTTGAAAGTCCTTTAAGATTGTCAGATTGCTGAACAAGGGTTCGCGTCTGTTCATTCAGTGCTGACTCTTTCTGAATTAAATCATTTTTTAAAATGGTTGATTTAACAATAATTGCCCCAATGAGTAAAATAAATACAAAAAGTAACCCCGCCATTAAATCAGCATAAGAAATCCAAAAGTTGGTGCTTTCATTATTGGTGTTATTTTTTTTAAACATATTATCGGTTCGCTATTTGGTTATAGATGGTGTTGTGGTATTCGGTAATGGTTTGCTGTAAAATTCTGTTTTGTTCACTTGTACTGTGGGCAAAGTTAGCCAGTTTAACCACAATGTCACCTACCTCTTGGTCAATTTTATAAAAGGTCATGTTTAATGATTTCTCCAGCGTTACATCAAATTGATTAAGCGTATGGCTCAATGTTTGTGTGGTTCGATTAAACTCTTTGATGTTTTGTTCAATTCTATCACTTGCATTAAGAGCAGTTTGTGAATGGTGAATCTTGGAAATGGTCTCTTTTAAATCGGTTGAAACCATTTGCATGTGATTGGTAATGGTGGTAAAATTTTTATTGGTCTCTCCAATAATGGTTTGAAAATTTTCCAAATGTTTTTCATTGAGAATTTGAATAAATTCTAAGTTAAAGGTCTCTTTGAGGGCTTTTATCATCTTTTGATCACGCATCTCATGTTGCATGTGTTCATGACGTTTAAGTTCGCTCTGGCTCCAAATAAAACTTTTATAAATCTCTTCAAGTTCATGGCTATCATGATCAACTTTTGAGAGTCCTCTTTTTTCAAAAAAATTCCAAATAATAGAGAGTAAAATACCATAAATTGATGCATAAAAAGCAGTACCAATACCTGAAAGAAGCAACGATATTTCATGGTCTAATGCGTCGGTGTTGGTCATAGAGAAGTTGGGCATTGAGATGGCAATGGCGGTAAAGGTACCCAGAATTCCAAGCATTGGGAAAAAAGAGGGGGCAACGGAAGCGAAGTTATCATTACGAAATGTTTTGTAGTATTCAGTTATAAAACTTTGTATCGTAATGGTTGATTTTGTTTTATCAAAGATGGTTAATGAATTGTTTTGAATCTCTTTTTGTAACTCTTTTTGTAACTCAACATACTCATGACGCATCTTACATACCACATAGTTGGCATTATGCTGAATAAAAAGAAGATAGATAACATAAATAATTGCAATAATAATAACCGAATGAATGGTAACCTTGAGAGGAATAATGTCTAAAAATCCCATTAAAATACCTACAAAGAAAAGTGATGGTACAAGGGCAATAAAGAAGTAAGTGATAAAGCAGGGTGTGTTATTATGGGTAGGATTTGACATTGGCTTCCTCTATGATTATGGTTTGGTGCTATTGTTCTCTATATTTATGGTTGATATATTAAGATCTTTAGGTTTGTGAAATACTTCTTTGACCAAATAGAAATAGTTGGGATGAAGTATATCGGCATAGGTTTTAATAATTGCCGTTTTATAGGTACTTTGCGTAATAATCTTGGTGACTATACCAACAGGTACATTGGATAAAAAGATGTTGTCCAAACCAGAAGTAATAACTTTATCTCCAATAGCAACTTTTGACCATTTTGGAATAAAGTTAATTTCCATTGTCTGTTCATCAATTCCTTTGGCAATTCCTGGTGTGTTCTCTTGTCCAATAAAGGTTGAAAATTGACACTCTGGATTAGAGAGCAAAATTCCTTTAAGTGAACCTTCGGTTTTAATCGCAATACCTGCTACAACATTTTTTTGAATTAATCCATAAATCTTGTCTTCTTTTAAATCTTCACCATTGGTTAGATAGATGTTGGAAAAGTCATTGAGTTTTTTATAAGAGATGGTTTGAACCCGTATAATATTTTTATAAAAATCAAACTTTCGCTCAGAATTATTATTTAATTGCTCAAGTTGGGTTATCTTTATTTTTTGTTCATAAAGATATTTACGCAGTAAAATGTTCTCTTCTTTAAGTGTTTCAATGGAATTGGCTTGTTGCAAATATTTATCTATGATATTCCCAAGGCTGTTGGTAAAATTGAGATAACTTTCTTTGATGGGCAAAGTAACAAATGCAAATTTATCTTGAAAAGACTCCTCTTTCTTCAAGAGGAGAAAGGTTACTAAGATAAGGATTGAGACAAATATAAATTTGCTATTCTTCATAAACGGTTTGTTGTAGTAAATCAATTTCTTCTAGTGCTTTACCTGTACCTTTAGCAACCGCAAGAAGAGGCTCTTCAGCCACATAAACAGGAAGTTTAATAATGTTAGAAAGATATTTATCCAATCCTCTAATTAATGCACCACCACCTGTTAAGATAATGCCGTTTTCAACAATGTCACCTGCCAAGTCTGGAGGTGTTTGTTCAAGAACCAATTTTAATGCTTCACCAATTTCTTTGATTGGTTCTTTCATTGCTTCTCTCATGTGTTCAGAGTTGATTTCAATAGAGCTTAAAAGACCAGCTACTTGGTCACGACCTTTAACATTCATGGTAAGTTCTTCATCCAATTGAATGGCGGTACCAATATTGATTTTCATCTGTTCAGCAACTCTGTCTCCAATAAGAAGATTAAAGTTTTTCTTCATGTAATCAATGATTGATTTGTCAAGTTTATCACCAGCAGTTCTAATGGATTTAGAAAGCACCAATCCACCCAAAGAGATAACACCAATTTCAGTTGTTCCACCACCAATATCCACCACCAAATTTCCATTTGGTTCTTTAACAGGAATACCTGCACCAATCGCAGCAGCCATAGGTTCTTCAATAAGATACACTTCTCTAGCTCCAGCACTCATGGCAGACTCTTTAACCGCTTTACGTTCAACTTGTGTTAATCCAAAAGGAACACAAATAATAATTCTAGGTGAAAAAAGACCTTTTCTGTTGTGTACTTTTTCAATAAAATAACGAATCATCATTTCAGTGGTGTTAAAGTCAGCAATAACACCATCTCTCATTGGTCGAATTGCTTTAATGTTTCCTGGTGTTTTACCTACCATATCTTTGGCTTCTTGCCCTACTGCCAAGATATGTTCTCTTCCGTGTTTGTCATATTGAATGGCAACCACAGAAGGTTCATTAATCACAATTCCTTTTCCTTTAACCAATACTAATGTATTGGCTGTTCCTAAATCTATTGCCAAATCGTTTGAAAACATTCCTAAAAGTTTTTTAAACATCTATTTTCCCTATGCTGTTTTTGAATTTTTGATATAAATGGGTTTCACACCATTGTTAATTACATCTTCTGTAATAATGACTTCATACCCTGCAAGTTCTGGAAGTTCATACATCACATCAAGTAGTGACTCTTCCATAATTGAGCGTAAACCTCTGGCACCCGTTTTTCGATTAATGGCTTTTTGAGCAATCGCATTCAAAGCACTCTCTTCAAAAGTTAAAAGTGCATTGTCTATTTCAAAAAGTTTTTGATACTGTTTCACAATAGAGTTTTTTGGCTCTACTGCGATACGAACCATGTCTTCAAGTGTGATTTCATCTAATGTTGCAGTAACATGTAATCGACCAATAAGTTCTGGAATAATACCAAATTGTACCAAATCATCAGATTCAACAAAGTGAAGGCTGTTACTTTTATTGGCTTGGCTACGTTTTGTTTGACCAAAACCCAATTTGTTGCTTCCTTGACGACGTTGAATAATGTCGGCGAGTCCATCAAATGCACCACCACAGATAAAGAGTATGTTCGAGGTGTCAATTTGAAGAAAGTCTTGATTGGGATGTTTTCGTCCACCTTTGGGTGGAATGTTAACGACAGAGCCTTCAATAATTTTAAGAAGAGCTTGTTGAACGCCTTCTCCTGATACATCTCTAGTAATAGAGCGATTTTCACCCATACGGGCAATTTTATCCATCTCATCAATAAAAATAATACCTTGTTCTGCTTTGGCAACATCACCATCAGCAGCTTGTAGGAGTTTGGTTAAAATATTTTCAACATCTTCTCCTACATATCCTGCTTCAGTAAGATTGGTTGCATCGGAAATGGCAATGGGTACATCTAAAAATCTTGCAATGGTTTGTGCCAAGAGGGTTTTTCCTGAACCTGTTGGTCCAATAAGTAAAATGTTTGATTTATCAATACTGGTATCATTTTCATGAATATGTTTGAAAATTCTTTTATAGTGATTATAAACAGCCACAGCCAATGTTTTTTTGGCTTCATCTTGTCCAATGACATAATCGTTCAACATTCTATGAATCTCTTTGGGAATCAACAACACAGGCGTTTCTGTATTGTTTTGAATTTGCTCATCGTCACCAAAAAGAATTTTATAAGCGGATATAACACAATTTGAACATATATAAGCGTTGTGACCTGCTATAAAAGGATTTTCTTTTTTTTCTGTAGTCTTACAAAAACTACACTCTTTTTTAGCCATTATTGTTTTTCCTTATAAAGGGTATACCACGTTTTGATTCTGTGATAAACCTTACTAATTTTTTTACACTTTCAGAAGTACTGCTTTGTAACAATAGCTCTGCTGTTTCTTGAAGAGCTTGACCACTTTCAAATAGTTCTCTGTAGGCAATTTTAAGGGCATTGATTTCATCTCTTTGAAGATGTCTTCGTAAACCAGTTAGATTTAAACCCCGTAAGGTAGCTCTGTTTCCTTCTGCCAAACAGTAGGGTGGAATGTCTTGACTTAAAGCCGAAGCTCCTGCAATCATGGCAAAATCTCCAATATTGACAAATTGATGTACAGGTGTTAATCCACCAATTACCACATTGTTCCCCAAAACAACGTGTCCAGCTAGGGTTGCTCCATTGGCTAAGATACAATTATCTCCCATAATAACATCATGCCCTAAATGAACATAACCCATCAATAAATTATTATTTCCAATTCTAGTGATGCGTCCACCACCTTCTGTTCCTGGATTAAGCAGGGTAAATTCTCGAATTTTATTGTTGTTTCCAATAATTAATTCGACATTTTCCCCTTTAAATTTTAAATCTTGGGGAATAGAACCCACAACAGCATGAGAGAAAATATGGTTATCTTCTCCAATGGTAGTGTGACCTGCTATGATGGCATGGGCATCTATAACGGTATTGTCACCAATGGTTGTTTTTGAAGAGATGGTTACAAATGGACCAATGGTAACATGGTTACCAATTTTTGCCCCCTCTTCAATGACTGCTGTTGGATGTATATTTGACACGTGGTGGTTCCTTTTTATCGACTTATTTGTCTACAATCATGGCTTTTAATTCAGCTTCAGCAACCAATTTGTCACCAACATACGCTTTTGCATCAAGTTGCCAAACAGCACCTCTTTGTTTAAGTACGGTTAATTTATAAACCAATTGATCTCCTGGAGTAACAGGTGAACGAAATTTTGCTTTATCGATGCTCATAAAATAAACCACTTTATTGGAAGCTGCTTCTTGGTCTTCTTGGCTTGAACTTTTAAATGCAAGTACACCACCTGCTTGAGCCATACCTTCAATAATCATAACACCAGGATAGATTGGATGATCAGGGAAATGCCCTTGAAAAACAGGTTCAGAGATGGAAACATTTTTATATCCTTCAATACTGACTCCTTTTTCCATTTTGGTTACACGGTCAAGAAGTAAAAATGGATACCTATGTGGTAATATTTTTTGAATTTCAACTACATTAAATAGCATCTATTAAGCCTTTAGAGAAAAATTTCAATAATTTTATCTAAAAGTAGCTAAAACATTATGCAATTTCCAATAGAACCTCTTTGACATCTTCATAAATATGGCTTTTATAGAGGATTTCAACTTTTTGTGTTGGAATGGCATCGACCACCAATATTGAAGATAAATCGTAAGGATTATGGATTAATTGATTTCTTATATTCAGTTCTTTTTCAAATATTGGTGTATGAAATATCAGTTCAGTAACATTTTTATAATGGGTCTCTCCCAATTTATTATAAGTTTCTAATGTTATAAATTTAACTTCATCACGATTCATATAATGTAGCTCACCCAGTTGGGCATCTATTTTACCACGGGTATACTCGCTTTTTAGAGTTGAGTAGGGTAAAAAATGGGCAGGGACAGTCTCTTTTTTGATTTTTAAAAAACCATACATTTGACGCCAATTTAAAAAACGTTCTTTAATAATTTTATAGGCTATATTAGATTCTTCATACTTCCAACGTTTCTGATACAGTTCAATACGAGCCTCGATGGATTCGGGTTGGATTTGTTGTGAAATGGGTGAAAAAAGTTCATCGGCGAGTTTTTGTTGTTGTTCTCGTTGTATGGTGAGTCCAAAGAGACATCCACAATAGTCTTGTCGGTATAATGAATCTTGTTTTGCCAAGATGTTCTGTTCTTGTGTTCCTGAAGCTTTTCGATAATCGGGTGCTATAAATGTAATGCCAAATTGTTTTCCCAGCATATCCCCTGCATGTTTGAGTTGTTTGAGTGATTTTTTAGGACTGGTTAAAAGTGTAGAGGTAAAAGTTTTTTCACCCAACTCTTGAGCTTTTTGTGCGGTAATTTCAAAACGTCTATCAAAACAGATGGCACATCTGGCTCCTTTTTCAGGTTCTTTTTCATAGCCACGTACGGCTTCTAGCCAATTGTGGGTATCGTATTCCCCTTCTATGAGTTCGATACCCAGCATTTTACAAGAGCGTTGAACATCAAGTAGACGTAAACGGTACTCACTGTAGGGGTGAATATTGGGGTCATAAAAAAATCCTACCAAAGTTTCATTGGGATAGTCAAGTTGTAATTTTTGTAAGAAATAGTGGCTGTCTACAGCACAGCAGATATGAACTAAAATGGGGCTTCCTTTGATTTTTTTGTATTCTACATAAATTTTATTAAAGAATGATATTATAATATGACAATTTGACATATAAAGATTTTGATGAAGTGATTTTATGATATTCTAATGACAATTAATTGAATGGAGAACAGAGGGTGAGTGAAGAGAAATTATTGCAAGTGAAAGTAGCAGGTTTTGTGATTAAGCCAAATGCACCTAATATTCGTCCACTTTATGATGAGATTAAAGCAACATTTGAACGTTATGGCATCAAAGTTCTATTGGTACAACATTCTGCTGAAATGATAGGATATGAGGGCATGTCTTTTAATGAGATGTGTGAAGCATCCGATTTTTTGGTCTCTTTAGGTGGTGATGGAACACTGTTGTCATTGGTACGTAAAAGTTATGATTCTCATAAACCTGTATTGGGAATTAATGCAGGAACGTTAGGATTTTTAGCCGATGTAACGCTTGATGAGATTGATAAATTTGTTCAAAATTTAATTTTGGGTAACTATAGAATAGATGATCGCATGATGATTGAAGGGTACATTCAAACCTCCAATGGACAAAAGAACTTTTATGCCTTTAATGATGTGGTGATTACACGACCGAGTATTTCGCACATGGTAAAAATAGATGCTTCTATTGATGGTATCTGGTTTAATACTTATCGAGGAGATGGCTTAATTATCTCTACACCAACAGGGGCTACAGCATACAATTTGGCAGCAGGTGGACCGCTGGTTTATCCTTTGACCAAAGCGTTTATTATGACACCCATTGCAGCACACTCTTTAACCCAGCGTCCATTGGTGTTGCCCTCTCATTTTAGTATTCATTTAAGTTCGCTAAAAGATAGGGTTATTGTTATGATTGATGGACAGGATGATTATGAGATGATGGCAGGTGAAGTTTTGGTGATTAATGGAGCTTTGGTAGGGGCAAAATTGCTACAGAAAAAAGAGCGAAATTATTTTTCAGTTTTAAGAGAGAAACTTTCTTGGGGGGATAAAGAGTAATGATTAATAGAGTTTATTTAAAAGAGTTAATCTCTTTTGATGAAGTTGAATTGGAGTTAGATAAAGGATTGGTGGTACTTTCTGGTCCAAGTGGGGCAGGTAAGTCACTTTTTATGAACAGTATCTTAGCAACCTTTGGTTATGGTACAACTGAGGCTACGTTGTGTGAAGTCTCCATTAGTAAACCTTGTAACTTACATAGTGAGGCATATTCATTAGAAGATGAAGTAACGTTAAAAACATTAAGAAAAGAGAAAGTTCGTTACTACATAGATGGACAAAATATTTCAAAAAAAACCCTTAATAGACTTTTTAGCCCTTTTGTACAGTATCTATCCGTACGGGATAAGAGTGGTTTTGAAGGTAGTACATTACTTATATTAATAGACAATGCACTGATTGTGAAAGATAAAACATTTAAAAAAGAGTTAAAAGAGTATACAAAACGTTATAACAATTATAAAGAGAAGTCAGATCAACTTAAAAAGATAAAACAAGATGAAGCCAAATTGGCTGAATTGATTGAGTTTACGACTTTTGAAATTGAAAAAATAGAGGGTATTAATCCTAAAATAGGTGAAGATGAGGGATTATTAAAGGTCAAACATCAACTTTCTCGAATTGATAAAATGAATGAAGCTTTGCTACAAGCCAATACCATTTTTGAGGCAGAAGAGGCGGTAAGTGAAATTTATCGATTATTGGAAAAAGATGACAGCCATTTTATGGAGTTAATGAATCAATTGAGAGCCGATTTTGAAGACATAGAGTTGCTTTCTGAAGAGTTGGCAGAGGTTGACATAGAGGCAGTACTTGATAGATTAGAGAAAATTTCAATTTTAAAAAACAGATATGGGAGCATTGAAGAGGCGTTGGCATATGCTGAGTTAAAACGAAATGAGTTGAGAGGATATCAAAATATTGAAAAAGATAAAAGTTTTTTAGAATCATTTTTAATGATGGAGTTTTCAGAATTAACAGTATTGGCTACACGTCTTAGTAGCAGTCGTAAAGCCCAAGCACTTCTATTGGAGAAAGAGTTGGAACACTATTTGACAGAGTTGAAACTTCCTGCCCTTCAATTTGTTTTCTCAATGGTTAATTTAGAGCCTTTGGGTTATGACAGTTTGGATGTCAATATGAATGGCTCTAAAGCCACAACATTGAGTGGAGGTGAGTTTAATCGTGTACGTTTGGCATTGATGGTGGTTGCACTTTGGGATGCTGAAGAGGGAGGGGTTTTGATTTTGGATGAGATAGATGCCAATGTTAGTGGTGATGAGTCGATTGCGATTGCCAATATGATTGCCAAACTCTCTTCGGTTTATCAAATATTTGCCATCTCTCATCAAGCCCATTTGGCGTCAAAAGCCAATCAGCATATACTGGTTTCCAAGTTTCAAGGGGTTAGTAAAGTAAGGCTTTTAGACCGACAAGGTAAAGTGGATGAGATTGCACGGATTGTTGGAGGAGAGAGACCAAACGCTGAAGCCATTTCTTTTGCTGAGAAATTATTAGATTAATTATTTACTTTATTATTATTATTTAATTTTTTTTTAAAATTTCATATTTTTGACTAATTTGTTAGGATATAATAGGTTAAGAAATAAAAAAGTTAAGGAGATTTTATCAATGTTTGCAACACAGGATGATTACATTAGAGAGACAAAATATGCGAGTATTAATACGCATGACAACAATAATGGAGCCAATGGTAAATTAATTGTATTAAATTTATTTTTAGTAGGTACCCTTATTGTAATGGGGTATTTTGGATTTAAGTATGTTAAGAATGAGACAAACTTTTTTCAAAAAACAAATGTTATGGGTGTTTCGTATGTTAATAATTCGGCTATGGGTGAGAATGATCAACTGATGAGTTTGTTAAATGGAATGGAAGTAGATAAGTTAGACAATTCAGGTTATACCAAAGCAATTTCTAAAGAGATTAATGGAGAAAACGAAAAAGTCGTTGTTGTAAAGGCAGGGGATACTCTAGCGAGTCTTGCTGAAAAATTTTATGGAAACTCTATGGCATTTGATAAAATCATTGCAAACAATCCTGAGTTGGATAACGGTTCAAACATTATTCATGTTGGACAAGAGTTAAAAATACCTTTATAGCATTTTATCGCTAAGTTATGTTAAAATTTCGAGAAGAACATAACGAAGGCAAAAAA
>DYMW01000043.1 GCA_020721385.1 Sulfurovum sp.
ACTACTAATGTCACCATCTCTTTCATCATAAGCAGTTGCTCCTGCATCATTATAGGTTGCACCTTGATTCACTGTTACACTTCCATTCCCCAATAAGGTAATAACAGGTTTTATCACATCTTCTTTATCTGGATTGACCAACATTTCAATGTCATCAAATTGACCACTACCTCTTACCAAAAAAGCATGTACTGCCAACAATTCATTGTCACTATCAAACTTTTTTAAATCAGCTTCTAAATCTCGTGTAAACGTTCTCCATGAACCATCATTTGAATTGACACCCAATCCAAAGTGAACATATTCACCTGTTCCACCATAATCAACATCACTATTGGTATAATACAAATATCGAGACCCTTTTAGGGTGTTGATACGAACATAAATCACATAAGTTTCGCTATACTGCATACTCCATTTTAACAACGTATGGGTAGTATTGTTCCAAGAGTCTGCATCACTAAAGGAACCAAGGATGTATCCATTATCGGTAATGTTTCCTTGTAACAAAATCACATTACTCTGCTTGACATTGTCAAAAACTCTTGAGACAGTTGCTCCTGTTGGGTCATTATCATAGACTTGCCACTTACTCGTACTGTTGGTATTTTCTGCATTTTCATAGGTTATTGCCCATGCAAAATTACCCAAAAGTAGACTCATTACAAAAATTATTAAAAATTTTTTATAATTCATTAAATATCCTTTTTCTTTTTATAATTTAGATTTATAAAATCTTTTAAAAGAATATCCAATTTATTATAAAATGTTTTTTAATATTAAAAAACATTTTGAAATATTTTTTAATAATGAGTATAAGAATATAGACTAACCTTTAACCGCCTTTCCTAAATCCCACATTGGCATAAAGATACCCAAAGCCAAGAGAAGTACCAATCCCGCAATAAAAAAGAGCATCACAGGTTCAATATAGGTCGCAAGATTATCGATGAGGTCTTGAAATCGTGCATCGTAATAATCTGTTACCTTTCCCAACATTGCATCAAGTTGTCCCCCTGTTTCTCCTGCTCGTATCATTTGAAGCAACATATTTTCAAAAAGACCTGTTTGGGCAAAAGCATCAGAGAGTGAAATTCCTCTAGCAATATTGGCATTGACACTTAAAAGCTTCTCTTTAATGTATTCATTGTCTACCATTCCAACGGCCGTATCCAAAGCCTCAGAAACAGGAATCCCAGACTTTACCAACTCCCCAAAAACAAGCGTATACTTGTGCATCGTGGAGAAAAATATTACCTTATGAATTAAATAAAATTTGGGATGAACCAACAGTTTGTCTATTTTATACTTGAACTCATAATTGTTTTTATACAAATGAATCAATGTAAAAAAAGCCAATATTAAAAATGCTAAAATATAAAGACCGTAATTATTTAATACATTCTCCAACCAAAGAAGAATCTGTGTAGGAATGGGTAAATCTGAATTAAACTTTTCAAAAATCTCTTTAAATTTTGGAACCACCACCATAATCATAATGGTAAACGCAATCGCCATGGCTGCCAATGTAATTAAAGGCGTACGAATCGCTTTTTTAAATTTTTTAATGTTGTCTCGAATGTCTTCCAAAATATTTGCCAATTTGGCATAAGAACCCGCAATATTACCTGTTTGTTCACCCAATTTGGTCATGGCGATTGCAACATGCCCAAACTCTTCTTTATACGGTTCAATTGAATCGGCAATACTTTTACCCGCATTAATGTCATTTCCCATGGTTTGATAAATGGTTTTAAGTTTTGCATTTTCGGTATTGAGTGCCACCTCAGTAATGGCATCGTGAATCGAAATACCCGCATCGGTCATAACTGAAAGTTGTCTAATGGCTGATATTTTATGATTAAGGTCTATTTTAGGTTCAAACGATTTTTTAATACCCTCAAACAAATTGTCCAAAGAAGCATTCATCGGAGGTGTTGTTTCAATGGCTTTCAAAACCCCCATATTGGGATGATTTTGCTTGGCAATCTTCAGTGCAGTAAGTTTGTTAGTCGCTTTAACAACTTCTTCACTTCGCTTACCTTTATCCATTAAAGTGACTTTAAAATATTTCATTATAACCTCGCCACCCTCACAACTTCTTCAATGGTTGTTTTACCCTGTAATGCTTTTTGAATACCATCTTGAAACATTGAAAAAAAGCCCTCTTTAACCGCCTGTTCGGTTAATTTCTCTTTGGATGCACCATTAGCAATCATACTTGAAAGGGTCTCTGAAACCACCAGAACTTCAGAAATCATCTCTCGTCCAATATAACCTGAATAGTTGCAAACAATACACCCTTTTCCTTTATAAAACTTAGGATTTTTAGGCAAATAGTCTGCCAAATCCGATAAAACCGTTGCCTCAGCTTGAACCTCTTCTTTACAATTTTGACACAATTTACGTACCAAACGCTGTCCTTGAATCGCCACCAATGCTCCAGAAATCAAATACTCTTCAATTCCCATGTCCAACATTCTACCAATCGCTGCAATGGCAGAGTTGGTATGCAGTGTTGAAAGTACCAAGTGACCTGTTAATGCAGCTTGAATCGCAATCCGTAATGTCTCTTGGTCTCGAATCTCCCCTATCATAATTTTATCGGGATCTTGTCTTAGTATTGAACGCAGTGCTTGAGAAAATCCCAATCCAGCATTTTGATTAATTTGAACCTGTTGAATCCCATCCATTTGATACTCAACGGGATCTTCAACCGTAATGGTTTTATCTTTTACATCTCGAATCTCATTTAATGCACCATAGAGCGTGGTCGTTTTACCTGAACCCGTAGGTCCTGTTACCAACACAATACCATAGGGAGCGTGAATGGCTTTAAGAAATTTTTTATACGATATTTCATTCATCCCAGAATCTTCAAGTCGAACCATTGATTTGGATTTGTCCAAAATCCTCATAACAATGGATTCACCAAAGAGTGTTGGTAGCGTAGAGACCCTAAAGTCGAAAATATGCCCTTTAATCACTTTGGCAAAACGTCCATCTTGTGGTTTTCTCTTCTCAGCAATGTCCAAGTTGGACAACAATTTCATACGTGAAGCAAGGGGTGAAAAGATAACCTTCTCCATTCTAAAACTCTCTTGCAACATACCATCAATACGGTACCGTACCAAACAATAGTGTTCTGTCGCTTCAATATGAATATCACTCACTCCTTTTTCAATAGCAGACGATAAAATAAGTTCAATTAACTGTAAAACAGCGGGTGATTCATCATTACTGTTATCATTACCACCCTTTTCTAAATCTTGTTTGATGTCAACGGAAAATTTTTCTACCTTTTCATTCACATTGAGTTGGGCTAAAATCTTCTGTATCACCTCTTTACGGGCTAAGGCAATCACCATGATTTTACCATGGAAAAAACGTTCAATTGCCCCTTTGGCTTCAAAATCATAAGGATTGGCAAATGCAACCGTTACCTTTTCATCTTCAACATACAACGGTAAAGCATCAAACCTTGTTAATTGCTTTAATGGTAACCGTTTAATCAACTTGAAATCAATTTCAGATTCATTAATTTCAATGTACTCTATATCCAAATCTTTTGCCATACGTTTTAAAAGCGTGGTGGTATTGATACCTGAAATACCCTCTAACTCACTCATCTCTATGCTACGCAATCGTATCTCTTGAATCAATACGCGTTCCATCGCATCTTCTTCAATAATACGCACTTTAATTAAATTAAGAATAGAAAGTTTACTTTCTCCATACTTATTAAGAAAAAGTTGTAACTTACTTTCATCAATCACACCATGTTTTATTAATAAATCAATTATTTTATTCACCAAATTCCCTTTAATTGTAGCGATAACGCTTTATAAATTTTTCATCTTTATACACATCAATTATCATGTATTTTGTATTGTTGGTACTCTTTTCGATATAAAGTTTGTAACTCTTTTCACTGTTCTCTTCATCTTTAAATTTATAAATCTCATTGCTTAAAAGATATTTTTTTTGAACAAAAAGTATAAAAATTTTTGAAACAATAAAGTTGGTTTTAGGAAGATTTAAATCATCAAGCCCTTTACCATCTAAGAGTGCTTGTTTTAAAAGTTGTTTTTGTAAAAGAATGGTGGCAAAATAACTAGAATTGGCTCTGGCATCTTTGCTATCTTGTAATCGTAACATCGGTGTTGCAATACGATGTATCTTATCGGTCTCCAAACAAGAGAGTCCATAAAGCGTTAAATAACTTTCATTGTTTTTATTACGTTCATAATATTTCACCGCATAATCACATCCTTTATCATACTCCTGTTTTTCATACATTTTATAGAGTGTTGATAAATTTGATGAAAGTAAAAAGGAACTTGAGAGTATTAAAAATAGTAACCATTTCATTATAACTGCTTTGTTTTTATTTTGTCTATCAAGACTTTTGCTTTGGGTGATTTGGTACGCTGATAATAGGTTGATAAGATATTAATGGCTTCTTGATTTTTTCCAAGTTTTGCTTTGGCTTTAGCAAATACAAACCAACTGTCTTCTAAATTTTGATCCAATTTATTGGCGGTTAATGCCCATTTTTCAGCCTCTTTATACTTGCCTTCGTTGTAATAAGCTTTTGCCAACAGCAGTGCATCACGAGGGTTTTTAGAATTTAAAAATTTACTTTTTATTGTCTCAGTATAGTTGTTTGAACTGGATTGAAATTGCATCTTCACGGGCTTATGTGGAGCCATTGTCTCTTCAACTGTTGCCAACTCTTGTGCCGTTAAATAAGTTGATGGCTTGGCTCTAATCCCATTTGAAAGGGTTGATTTTGTGGTTGCACCTTTTGCATAATTTGCAGATTTACGTTCCTCTTTTGCCATATCAATAACAGGAATAATGGGTTCTAAAGAGATCTCTTGTTTGGCATCAAAATTGTCATTTTTTGTAACCACAGAAGAAGTATCCGTCTGAACTACGGGTATTTCAGAAATGGTTACATTACGCTCTTGCAGTACCACTTTTTTCATTTCATTTGACATATTATTTTCAACTTTTTTTTCACCCTTGACTTGGGTTAATGTATAATAAAGTGACAAACCCAATGCAAAAAACGACAGTATGAATAAAAATCTTGTCAAGAACTTTTTAGCTCGGTATTGATACCATTTTTTTTCAAGTTTTTGTATATTAGGCATGAATATATCCCAATCGTAATGCTGCCATTTCAAGAATTTTTTTAGAAAATTTACTGCTTGATATTTTATCAGATTCATTTATCTCATAATACTCATAAATATCAAAAATGGTATAAAGATACTTGTTCGTCTCTCTAAAATTCCCTTTGGTATGAGAATAGATATATTTAAAATCTTTTTTTCTCATACTGTTGGCAATTTCAATAAAACCTTTTTGAAACATCTTTTTTTGAATATACTGCTCCAAATCATACTCATTGGCATTGGATAACTCAATGACTTCCCAAATACGTGTTTTAAAATGCTCTTTGGCAATAATGTCTTCATTCTCTGTCTTGTGTAGGGTAATTACAAATTTAATCACCCGTGTATCCGAGAATAATCGGATTTTTTCCATTAATGCTTCATTATAAAGTTGACACTCATCGAGTAAAAAAACAACTTCTCGTTTTCCTTTTAACTTTTGGCAATAGTTTAACAAACCATCAAAGTTAACACGCATATTTTTAGGAATAATTTGTGAAGAGATGGATTCATAAATACGTCTTAAAAACTCTTTTTCACTTAAAATAGGTGCATCAAAATAGTGTATCTCTCGGCTCTCTTTTAAATTAAAGTAGAGTTTATTAAGCATCATACTTTTACCTGTTCCTGGTTTCCCAAAGAGTAAAACCATTTTTAAAGGTTTGTCCAAACTCTCTTCAAGAATTTTATAGTTATAGGTACTACTTGCCAACTCAACATAATTGTCTTTATCAATGCTATCAATAAAAATATTTTTTAACTTTTGATATTGACTATTCATCTGTTAACTTTTTATATCCTAAATCTTCTAATGACAACTCTGTATTGCTTTTTATAATATGTGGTGTAATAATTAAAACAAGCTCATCCACATTGTTGACTTTCACTTCATGCTTAAAAAGATATTCCAAAAGAGGTAAATCCCCCAACAATGGAACTTTAGAAATTTTTGTACCCGCTTTAGATGAGATTAATCCCCCTAAAATAACATGTTGCCCATCTTGTATCGTTACCACTGAAGAAATTTGTTTTCGTGATAAATCTGGTGGAATATTTCTTGACCCTGTACTGTCAACGGCTACGGTATTAAGCGTATCGGAAATAGATGGATTAATTTTTAAAGTAATCGAACCATCAGTAGAAATTTCTGGTGTAATATCCAATAAAATACCTGCAAAAACCGAATCAATGGTCTCACCACTCTGTTGGGTTCCTGCACCATTACTCCCTTGCATCACCGATGTTGATTGAATTTTATAAAACAACTCATTTCCTACAGAAATTAATGCGGGTTGATTGTTCAAGGTTAAAATTTTTGGATTAGAGATGGATTTTACATCTCCTTGTGTTTTAAGAAACTTGACCACTTCATTAATTTGTACAGAATTTTCAGCAATTAATGCTCCCGCATTAGAAGGTCCTGCCCCTTCGCTTGGGGTTACTGAATCAATCACGGCATTCCCATTTTCTCTCGTCCAGCTTAAACCACTTATATTTTTTTGTGCCATATTAAATGAAGTTAATGCCATATTTTGAAAGCTATAAAGCTGTGCCCAATCTACCCCTGTGGTGTAACTGTCATCAAACGTAACACTTAAAATTTGTACATCTATTAACACTTGATTTTTAAGTTGCTTGGTTAAAGTATTAATATAGCTTGAAACCCGTTTAAGTTGTTGTGGGGTTCCTGTTACGGTAATCATTCCCCCCTCTTCATTAAGAATCGGTTCAGGTGCTTCATAAAGGTCTTCAGGTCGATTAATCAACGAGTGTAGTTCGGCTTGGATTTTTAACCAAAAATTAAAAGCATCATTGCTTTCAATAGAAACCCCTGTTTTAGAGCCTGTACTGTCTGTACTTCCACTTGTACCATCCGTACCTCCACCAGTACCTCCCGTGGTTGTGGTTGTTGAACCTGCACTTCCAGAATTGGCAATGGTAACATGAGCATTACTTTTTCCTGTTCTATCACCAGAAATATAATCCAATTTAAATGTTTTGGTTGTTAAATATGAGATTTTTAATTTATTGCCATCAAGTTCATAATTGATGTCATTTTCAACTAAAACCGTATCCAAAAACTCGTTAAGTGAAGCATCGTTAAGTTTTACATAATAAAGTTTATCTCGTAACCGTTTTTTTGCCTCTTTATCTTTAACCAGTAATGTCAATTGACACTCATCGGCTAAATTCTCAACCACATCACCAATGGTAAGTGAAGAGTTTAATGTGGCTGAAAAAAGTTGTGTTGAACAGCGATTGTTGGCTTGAACTTCTGCATTTCCAATAATGAAAAAAATTGAAAGTATGAAAAGTTTATTTAAATTATTTTTTATAAAATTCATGATTAATATCCTTTATGATGTTGAATAAATTGTTGCTTGTTCTTCTTAAGTGAAAGCAATTTAATTCCACCTTTATTTTTTAATGTAACAACGTTATTACCAATATGTGCGACCTGATAATCACCGACTTTTTGACCCACTTTGTACCACTTTTTATTAATAAATGCCGCATGATTTAAAATAGCTGATAATAGATAAATAGGTTCTTCTTTAGGTAGAACAACACCATTAACTTCTTCTTTTTGCACTTCTTTAGGTTGACGTTTGACAATAGGAAAAGGATTAACAGTTGTCTCTAACGTAGCCAAATTAATTCCACCACGCTCCTCTTTTATTTTTGCAACCATATTGGTTATCTCAGTTGAACTCAGTGAAGCACTCCATAACCATACCGTAGTAATAGGAAGGAGTAAAAGTGTACTTATTTTTTTCATTAGTGATTAATCCCCCATACTGAAATATTAATATCGGCAAATGTTGTACTTGCATTTTTATCCATATAGATATGGCTACCATAAATATCGGTAACCAAAACATTTTTTTCTAATCTATTAATAAACTTAATAATGTTTTTATACTCACCATCACACCCAACTGCAATTTGTAAAATATGTCCAAAACTTCCATTGTTGTCCACATAATTGTTGTCAATATAATTAATATTAACGGTTTGTTCTTTGGCTTCTTTGGTAATACTGTTTAAAAAATTTGACCAACTTTTTTTATTAAAAAGAAGTGGAGAAAGTTCATCTAAATTGGAAGAGATAAAATTAATATCATCATTGGTAATATTAATCTGCTTTTTAACCCCTTCTATATCATGGTCATACTTTTTAATATAATAATCTCTGTCCCCATTTTTTGTAATGGTTGACAAATATTCATTATGCGTCGCAATACTCTTTTGTAATTGTTGCTTTGTTCTAACTGAACTGTTATACGCATCTTGTGCATAGGGTAAAAAAAGTGTGTATGACAAATATCCTATGACCACAAAAATCATAAGAAGAATCATCCATTTTTCATTCTCACTTTTTCCTTTAAAAAACTCATCTAAAGCATTTAAAATATTGACCAGTGCTTTCATTTATAATTAACCTTTAAAATACCATTATACACTGTATTCGCCTTATTCAATTCAATACGTTCAATATTAATCTCTTTAATTTTCTCAAAATATTCTTTTGAAATATATTTAATATATTTTGTTATTTTTTTATCATCATTACTCAATAAAGAGAGGGAAAAATTATCATTTGTACTGTTTAATTCATTAATTTTTACATCATAGATTTTTAAATCCTGTGCAAAAGTATAAAACAAACCTGATTTCAGCGTATAAGTGACTTTTTTATTATAAATAGAAGTTAATGTTTTTGCTTTATTTTCAAAAATATTTTCCAACTCATGTAACTTATCTGTATGCTTTTTTAAAACCTGTTGTTTCTCACTCAATATTTGTTTGTACTTATCAGCTTCTGAAGACAAATCGATATTATCACTATTGAGTTTAACATTATAGGCTTCATTCATGTAAGAAGGAATTAAGTACGCCAAGGGTATTCCAATGGCCAACAAAGAGGCCGTTACGGTTGAAATAATAAATTGTCCACTTGCCCGTTTGGCAAAAACTGGAGGTCTTGGATAGGTACTTAAATTTAATATTTTATCGGGACTTTGTAGATAATCCAATCCTGATTTAACCATCAAATAGTGTAACTGATCAACATACCATTCATCATTTTTAATATCAAAAGTGAAATCTAAATTAAACGTAGGAATACCCAAATAGTTATGCCCATAATCACCCAAACCAATAATAGGACTCTTAACCGAACCTAAAAAAAGTTTCTGAATGTTGGGAATATTATACGCCCGTTTTGTATAAATCAAAATATCATTAATTTGTAAAAAAACTTCACTAAAGAGCTTCATAAGATTTTGTTGATAAAGTGAATTGGTCGATTTAAGACCTTCGGCTTCCAACATTTCAAAAAACAATACTTCATCAACTTTTTCACCCAATTGAATACAATATTTTTCATAAATTTGATGTAAAGAGTACTCTATCGATTTGGAGTATAAAAACTCTCCATTTCGATAAATGGTTACAAAAGCATCATGCATTGTAAAATAGATATAACAGTGTACCCCATCAGTCTCAAGAGTATGATTGGTATACAATGTTCTATAGAGCAGTGGTGCAGGAAGCAAAAGATCAATGTACTTTGTCTCATTTACAATCGGAGTGAGTTTTTTATCCATTACCCCTGGTTCGGTAATAAAAACATTGTAAATATTCTCAAACTCAGCCGAACCATTTTTTTGATAGTGTATGCTGTACTCTTGCTCTTGATCTAGCCCTAACTCTTCATAAGCTTTCATATAAATAACATCATCAAGCTCATCATCTCCAGCCTCAAAACCGAGATCCAATGATGCAATAATCATGTCTTTGTTCATCACATAGGAGATAACAAAATTGCTGTCCCCATAATGAAGCTTCTCTATATTCTCTAATTCTTGATTCCTATATTCATAATATTTATTAATATAGGGATTGATAGTTATAATATTTTTAAATTTTTTAATTCTATGGTCAATACTTTTCGTAGACATCCAAATACACCATCCCTTATAAGATATAAATATTATATTAATTAGGGTATTAAGTTTTGCTTACTAAGTTTAGAGTTTTAAGAAGTTTCTTTAAATTTATATTAAAAATAACATTTAATGTTATTTTTAATATTTTATTGATTTTAGAATTTTTAAATATTAAAAAAAGTTATCTACTTTAAAAGATATAACCCTGTTCTTCTAAGCTTCCCCGAGATTTACTCCACCCTTTTTTAACCGAAACATGAAGGTCTAAATAGATTTTTTTCCCAGAGAAAAGCTCCAATTGTTGCCGTGCCAATCTTCCAACACGCTTAATCCCCTCTCCTCCATTTCCAACAATAATACCTTTTTGTGTCTCTTTTTCAACAACAATGGTGGCATAAATTGTGTCCAACTCATCGCTCTCATCAATTTTTTCAATGGTAACATCAGACTCATACGGAATCTCGTCACTTAAATTTTCAAATACCGATTCACGGATAAGCTCTTTATAAATATCACGAATATTGTCGGTGGTCATAATCTCTGTATCAAAAAAAGCTGGTGATATAGGAAGATATTTAACCACCTCATCCAATAATGCTTTTTTACCCACTTTTTTATTCACTGAAAAAGGAATAATTGCTTCAAACTTATCTTGATATTTTTGATACTGACCCAATTTTTCAAGTACTTTCCCTTGAGGAACATGGTCTATTTTGGTTAACAGAACAATGTGTTTTGCACGTTTACTCTCATCAAGTGCCAAAAACTTCTCATACTCATCAAGCTTATCGGTAACAGGTGCTAAAAAAAGAATCAAATCACAATCACCCATCGCTTTTAATGCTTCTTCCAACATAAACTCATTAATCAGTTTCTCTTTTCTATGAATACCTGGTGTATCCACAAAAATAAGCTGATTGTCATTGTGCATCACAATAATGTTCATTCTTTTTCGAGTCGCCTGTGCTTTTTTAGATACCATTGCCAATTTCTCACCTACAAGATGATTTAGCAATGTACTCTTTCCCGAGTTAGGTCGCCCCACAACAGCAATAAATCCTGCCTTTGTATTTGTTTCCATGTAATATAGTCACTTTCAAAATAATTTAATTTTCTAATTATAACCGAATGTGCCAAAATTGCACTTCAGATTTAAATTTTGGCTTAGTACTATATTGTTACAATCCTTTAAATATTTTAAAGGTTTAAAAAATGATACAGACAAGCTTTGGATACCTATCACTTTTACTTTTTGTCTCAGCAGTCATTCTCTATGTTACCTCGATAAGTAAACTAAAACTCTTTCATTATTTACCTGCCATTGTGATTATCTATTTTTGTGTTATGGTACTCTCTAGCCTTGAAGTATGGAGTAAAACCGATGCCATTAACACCACCTACAAAGCCTTTAAATCCAACCTTTTACCTGCCATGATTTTTCTAATGCTTCTACAAGCCGATATTCGTAATATTTTTAAACTCGGTAAGAAAATACTTTTGACATTCTTTTTAGCCTCTTTGAGTATCTCATTAGGATTTATTATCACTTTTGCACTACTTCACAACCATTTTCCTACTGATGCATGGGGAACATTTGGAGCGTTAAGTGGCTCATGGATGGGAGGAACTGGCAACATGATAGCCATTCAATCTGCCTTACATATTCCTGATTCTGCAATGGGGAATATCCTGTTGATAGACTCAATTGATTACGCGTTATGGGTGATGATACTTTTAGCCCTTGTTCCCTTTGCTTCTACCTTTAACCATTGGTCTGGAGCTAAAAACAGTCTGCTCGAACAGATAGACCAAACAAATTCGACACAAGAAGAGAAAGCATTGAGTTTTGAAACCTTATTTTTGGTACTCTCGCTCTCACTGATTATCTCTTTTCTTAGTCAACATATTGCTACTTATTTTCCAAATTCAGAATTTTTTGATACCACCACATGGACAATTTTAGTGGCGACCCTATTGGGTATCGCAGGTTCGTTTACCCCTCTGCATCAAATGAAAAGCACGGCGGTTGTGGGAAATATTTTTTTATACCTTATTGTAGCCCTCATTGCTTCTCGTGCCAATTTTGGTGAACTGACCCAAGCCCCTCTTTATGTGGTTGCAGGATTGATGATTATTACGCTTCATGCCATGATTATGATACTCTTTGCCAAACTCTTTAAACTCGATTTGTTTACTTTGGGTGTTGCTTCCTTAGCCAATATTGGAGGGGTTGCTTCTGCTCCAATATTGGCAGGAGCTTACCATAAAGCATTAATCCCTATAGGCGTACTGATGGCAATGATGGGATACATCATTGGAACCTTTATGGGACTTGGCGTATCAAAAATATTACAAATCATTGCCTCATAAAAGTGACATTAAACTTCTTTATCAAAAACAACAAGGAAAAATATCATGATTAAAAAAACCCTATTACAAGACCACTCCACCGCCGTAACCTACACCACAAAAACGGGACAAACCGTTGTTCCAGATGGATGTAAAGCAACTTTTGTGACCACTTCAGGACACCTATCTCCTATGAAAATTCATGATGGGATAGAGACTTTTGGAGAGCTTGAA
>DYMW01000044.1 GCA_020721385.1 Sulfurovum sp.
GAAGCCAAAGAACCTCAAGACATTGCGAAGTATAAATAGTTTTATTATAAAAAATCACAATAAAAATTAGTTTTTTAATTTCAAACAATTTTAATAAATAAAAAAGAGAACTTTTACTATAATTATAAATCACGATACTTTTATAGTTAAAAAAGGTTCTCTTATGCAAGTTCAACGCCATCTTCTCATGCTTTTGTTTTTTCTCACACTTCTTTTTTCTACTTCATTAATGGCTGTAAGTTTACCGTTAAAAAGTGGTTGGAATTTGATTGGAATGGATGCCACTATCTCATTGAGTCAATTGCAATCCAAAGTGGGAACGGATAATTTAGAAGTGGTTCAAGGTCCTACTAAAACCTATCAAAAGAAGTATGTTGAATTAGATTTGGCTTTCTTGAATGACTTTACAAGTTTTGAAAAAGGGGTAGGCTATTGGATACAACTTCAACATGATGTGACAATTGAGTATACTCCTGAAACTTATGTTGGAGAGTCATCTACAACGCTTAATAGTGGATGGAATTTGATTAATCCTTTGGTTAACTTTACCCTAGAAGAGATTATTGCTCAGTTAGGTGTTCAAAATATTTTAGTTATTCAAGGTTCTGTTAAAACCTATCAAAAGCATTATGTTGATGATAATAAAAGTTTTTTAAATGATTTTACAGTATTTGAGACGGGTCATGGATATTGGATTAAATTGGTTGAACCAGCTACGCTTCATTATGTTTTTGATTTAACCCAACAAGCTCTTGACAATACAGGTACATTGGTTAGTTATGATATGACACTAGGGTCAAATGTTTATACCATACAACTTTATACAAGTCAAGCACCAACTTCTACCAACAGTCAATCAACTATCGCTGTTTATGGTACACTTAATGGTGAATCTACGGGGAGCAAGATTAAACTTAATAGCACTTATCCTAGCGATACGCAATTTCAAATTAAAGTATTTGATAGTAATGGAACACAAGTTGGACAAAGTGCAATATTGGCTTATAATGCTGATGTTATTAATTTTGGTGCATTAACTGTAGAAAACTCAACTGTTGAGCCTCCTATAGAACCACCAGTAACGGCTACATCAAAATATCATGATGTCTTGGGTTTGTCACTAAAGTTTTATGAAGCTCAAAGAGCGGTTGGTCCTTTTCCCACGGTAACATGGCGAAAACCAGCATCGACAACCGATGGGGCTGATGTGGGTGTTGACCTGAATGGTGGTTGGTTTGATGCAGGTGACCATGTGAAGTTTAATTTGCCTATGAGTTACAGTGTTGGGATGTTAAATTGGAGTATGTTGTCTACTTCAGAAGCCTATATAGAAGCGGGTAAACAAGTTTATGGAAAAGAGCAAGTTAAATATGCATTGGATTATCTGCTTAATACCTATCAAACAGGAGCCAATCTTGATTCTCCTACGGATGACAAGGTCTATTTTCAGGTGGCTGATGGACATATTGACCATGGTTTTTGGGGACCACCAGAAGCGATAAATACTGTTAGAAAAACGTTTGTGTGTGATGCAGATGGTGGCTGTGCAGCTGTTTCGGGAAGTATGGTAGGAGCTTTTGCTTCGGGTGCCATGTTGTTTAAAGAAGATACCATTTATGCAAATAAACTTTTAGAGAGTGCTAAAAGACTTTATACGTTTGCCATGACCTATCGAACCGATACCGATTATTCATCAGTTGGTCAAAATTTTTATGCACTCTATGAAAACGGACATAATGAAGACCAATTGGCATGGGGGGCAATTTGGCTTTATAAAGCTACCAATGAACAACATTATCTTGATGATGCTAAAAGTTTAATGCAAACTATCTATCCATGGGCAAACTCTTGGGACAATATGGCATTGGGGGTATTTACCCTTTTAGCAGAAGCCACCAATGATACCACTTATCGAACAAAAATAGAGAATGAACTGAACAATTGGGTAAACAAAACCATTCCTACAACAGCAGGAGGTCTAAGAGTTCTACAACAATGGGGTTCTTTACGGTATGCCTCTACCGTTTCGTATATGGCATTGATGTACAGTGATTTATTGAGTGATGGGGTTAAGAAACAGGGTTATATTGATTTTGCAAAATCTCAAATAGATTATATATTGGGAGAAAATCCTCAATTGTTTTCTTATGTGGTGGGTTATGGAGCAAAATATCCGTTACGGCCTCATCATCGAGGTGCATCAGGAACCACAGAAGCTGACCCAAATCCCAACAAATATGTGATAGAAGGAGCGTTGGTTGGTGGACCAAAAAGTACGAATGATGCTGACTATACCGATAGTCGAAGCAGTTACATTGATAACGAAGTTGCCACTGATTATAACGCAGGATTTACAGGTGCATTGGCAAAGTTGGCCATTATGTATGGAGAAACTACAACACCTCCTCCCACAACACCATCTCAAACAGATGCCCAAAGTGTGGCATTGGTAAAAGAGTCACTAACTTTTGATACGATTAGAAATCAAAATGTTGTAGCAGATGATATTAAAACAAATCTGACATTACCAACACAAGGAAATTTTGATACCACAATGGCGTGGTTGTCAAACAATGGAGCGGTTATTAGCAACAGTGGTGTGGTTCAACGTGGAGCAGAAAATGTAACCGTGGTTTTAACGGCTACGATTACCAAAGGTAGTGTGAGTACAACCAAAAATTTTACAGTTATTGTAAGCAAAGAGGTAGTAGCACAAGGAGCGTGTCAGGTTGATTATCATGTTCGTGACGAGTGGGGTAATGGAGCGACAATTGATGTCATCATGACCAACCAAATGGGTAACCTTTATGGTTGGGAGGTCACCTTTACTTTTCCATCAGGACAAACCACCAACAATCTTTGGAATGGCATTGAGACGCAAACCAATAATTTTGTGCGTGTTCTCAATGAGAGTTATAATGCTCAAATTAATCAAGGTCAAAAGATTGAGTTTGGTTTTGTACTTAATCATAATGGCACGAATGGAATTCCTACGGATATTCGATTGAATGGTACGTTGTGTGATGGGCAAACAGGAGGGATTATTAAACCAGAAAAACCAACCAATCTGGTTGCTAATTTGGTGAATAATAATCAAGTTACATTGATATGGAGTGACAACAGTGACAATGAAGATAACTTCTTGGTGTATAAAAGTGTTGATTTAAACAGTTGGGAGCTTTTAACTTCATTGGAAGCAAACAGTACGACGTATCAAGAGGGTGGATTAGAAGCAGGACATACATATCAGTATAAGGTTCAAGCTAAAAATATTGCAGGAAAAACGGAATCGGATAAAGTAACGGTTATTCCTGATATACGCTATATAAAAGAGGGTGTAGATAATAAAGCCATTTCGTTGGTAGCCAACTGTGCAACATGTCATCGTACGGGCAATTCTGATGGCTCTATTCCTGTGCTTGATGGATTGAATAAAGAGTATTTGGTGAGTGTACTAAAATCTTATCAAAATGGTACACATTTTGGTTACGCCATGCCTCGAATTATGGAAGGATATACGGATGATGAGGTGACACGTATGGCAGAATATTATGCTAATAAGCCGTGGATTGGTAACAAAGCAGTGAGCTATGATGTGAATACGATTGAGAGTGGAAAAGCTCTTTATGAAACAAACTGTAAAGTGTGTCATGGAGAGGATGCCAAAGGTGCTGTTGCCAAAGTGGATATTTCTTCTCAAAGTGAAAATTATTTGGTAGATACCATGATTCAGTATGCCAAAGGGTTACATACCAATGGGGATGAAGGGATGTTGCGTACTTTTACCGATACGATTGGTCAAGATGAAAGTAAGATTAAATCTATTGCAAAATATTTGGCGGTGGGATTAGAAATTCCACAAGGAGATAATGATACGATTCGTGGATTTAATGCCTATTATCAAAATTCAACCAATATGATTATGGTGGGTTGGGATTATGTGAATCCAGAAGCACAAACGATTGAAGTACTTGTTAATGATATGGTGGTTCAAACGCTTACCAATTTGGCTACACATTCTGTTGCATTGGTCAATGATGGAAGTAACAGTTTTGTGATAGGCAATACCTATGCCATTAAAATTCGTGTGATGAATGGTGAAAAAGAAACCCTTTCCCGTCAAATATTGGTTGAAGTACTTTCCGATGAAGCCAAAGGAGCTGAACATTATAACAGTCAATGTAAAGTATGTCATGGGGTGAATGGAACCCAACGAGATGATATAACCGATTGGAATGCATCCGAACATACTTTTTCAGAGTTTACACGAAATTCATCGATGGATGAGATGTATTATAGTGGCTGTGATGATGCGTGTTTGGAGTTGATTGGAGTTTATGTACAAAATATTCTCATTCCAAGAGCTAGAGACAATAATACGACGGATAATGCTGAAGATGTGGTGAGTGATTTGAAACGTGGGTATCGATTGTTGAATCGTGTGGAGTATACCAATACCTTACATTCACTTTTTGAAATTAATAACGATGAGACAAGAGCTGAAGCATTGACACTACATTATACCGATTTGCCAAAAGACAATATTGTAGAAGGGTACAATACCGATAGAGAGATGACTCGAATGGATGAAGACAAGGTGAAAGCGTTAAATCTTATGGCTTCGAAAGTTGAAAATTATTTAGAATCACTCAAAGGTAAAAATGGTAACAGTTGTTGGATTGGTGATTACAACTTTTGTACCGCTGATAAAGATACATTTTTAGAGGGTTTTGCCACTAAAATTTTTAGACGACCATTGAGTAGTCAAGAGAAAGTAGCGTATAAGAGTTTGGATAGTGTGGCAAAAATGGTGGGAGATATGTTGGTGAGTCCTAAATTTTTGTATCGTTCAGAGATGGGAGAGCTGACCGCACAATCAGGAATTTATCAATTAAATAATTATGAGATTGCTACAGCCATTGCATATACCATTTCAGGCACGACACCCGATATGGAATTGTTAACGTTAGCCAGTGAAGGTAAATTGTTTGATGCCAATACACGTGTCACCCAAGCGGTACGATTGGCACAACTCCAAACAGGAAAAGACAAACTTGATGATTTTATTGGTCGTTGGTTACTCGAAGACAATGTTTATTCTCTTTCTGATAAAAATCCAGAACGATTTGTTGGGTATACACCAGAGGTAAGAGAGGCTCAGAGTACGCAGATTTTGAAATTCTTTAGAATGGTTATGGAAGATACCGAACACAGTAGTTATAAAGATTTGTTTGTGAATGATAAGATGATTACCAATAAAATCCTCTCTGATTATTATGGCGAAGGAACGTCAACAAGTACTGCATTTGAGATTATTCCAGCAACCGATAAACGTTATGGTATTTTAACCTTGGGTGCAGTGGCGAGTAAATATGCCAACTCTGAAGAGTCACATCCCTTTAAACGAGGTAAGTTTGTATTGGCAAGACTCATGTGTCATCCAATGGGACCTCCAGGTAATGGGGGTGATGTTCCAGCAGTTGAAGATCATGTAGGAGAAAACACCCGTGATAGATACTCAAACCATGTGAATGACCCATCATGTGCGTCGTGTCACCATTTGTTAGACCCGATTGGATTTACATGGGAAAATTATGATGGAAGTGGACGCTATAGAACGAGTGAATATCATGCAGTAGAAGAGGGTGGTCCAAAACCAATTGATGCATCGGTGACATTAAAAGGATTGCTTACATTTGATACTTCTGAAACCCATTCATCGGAGGGCATTGCTGATGTGAGTGAGATTATTGCTCAAAGTGATAGGGGACCTGAATGTATGGCATTACAATATTATCGTTACAGTTTAGGTGATAGCCATGCCGATATTGAAAACAGTCGTGTGGTTAAAAAGATAGCTTCAGATTTTAAAGCTGAAAACTATGATTTACAAGGGTTGTTTACCAACATTGTTAAACTACAATCATTTATTACCAGAGTAGGGGAGTAGCATCATGCATCAACATAATGAAGCCAGAAGAGCATTTTTAAAGAAGCTTGGAATAACAGGGGTTTCTCTGTCTCTGTTGAGTGATTCCCTTTTTGCTGAAGTAACCGACACACCCATTAAACGGTTACTTTTAATTGAGCATCCCGATGGAATTAACCCCATACATTGGTATCCAACAGGCAGTGAAACCGATTTTACCCTTCCTTCGATGACGGAACCTTTCAATGTGGTTAAAGAGGAGTGTGTTTTTTTAGAAGGGATTAACCTTGGTGGAAACTTGGCAGGACATGGCTCGTACATGGGGCTTTGGAGGGGAGATACCAAACGAAGCAGTATTGACCAGTATTTTGCAGAAAAATGGCGAGGACAGACGGTTGTTCCTTCAATTGTTCATAAAGCATCGGACATCTATAATGGTTCACGCTCTTTGGCGTATGATGCCTTGGGTAAATCGATTCCTGCATTAACCAATCCTTTGAGTTTACTGGATAAAATTTATACCAGCAGTGATATTGAGGCAAGTCAACTCAATGCATTAGCCGAGCAACAGCGACGACTGCAAAGTATTGGTAAAGATTTAGAGGCATTTATGCAAGGTGATATGCGTGATAATGTACTTTTTCAAGCTCATAAAAAAGCGGTTGATGATGTTTATAGTGCCTTAACCCAACAAGGTGGAGAGAGTACAACGGTCAATATGGAAAGTTGGAAAGAGGCATTTGAAGCCAAAGCGACAGAGGGTGGACTCACCAGTCGTAGTGAAGATAGATGGAACAACCAAATTTTAGCCAATAATACGGTTTTTACATTAATGAGTGATTTGCATGAAGATGCTATTGTTACAGCATTTAAGTATGATAGAACCCGTGTAATTAATTATAGTTATGGATGTGATACGTGGGATTTTTATCTGCCATGTGATGATGGCAACAGTTATCCTTATCATAACTCTGGACACGATATGAGTCAAGGACATATTGAGACACGAAAAATGACCTCTAAACGGGTGGCAAACTTGATTAAAAAACTAAGAGAAACCGACGATATTTATGGAAATCCTCTGCTTGATAGTACATTGGTTGTTTATGCGTGTGAGATTGGTCACGCTGCGAATCATACCAATCAAAATGTACCGTTTATTTTGGCAGGTGCAGGGCTTGAAGGTGGGCGTTATTTAAAATATAATGGTTTGCTGTGGAATAAAGTTTTGGTCTCAATTGCCAATATCTTAGGAGATGATTTAACAACCTTTGGTAGTACCGACCCTGAGGGTGGGGCATTGCCCGATTTGGTATAAGGAGTAGAGGATGAGTAGCATGAATCGTAGAAAGTTTATTAAACAGAGTGTGGTGGTGGCAAGTGCCTTATTGACCATGCCTATAGAGGTGTTTGCACAGAGTGTGGCAAAAAAAGTGGTGATTGTGGGTGGAGGAGTTGCAGGGGCAACGGTGGCTCGGTATCTTCGTGAGTTTATTCCTCAAGTAGCTTTGGTTGAAATTACGATAATAGAGCCTAAAAGAACCTATACAACACCTTTTGGTACCAATGAGATTCTGACCAATATGCGTACACTAGAAGCATTAACCGTCGAGTATACAGAGCTTGAAAAATATATTGGTAGTAAAATAGTGCATCAAAAAGCTTTAAGCATTGACAATGTTAATAAACACGTTTTGGTTGCCGATGGAACTCAATACCCTTATGATTACTGTATTGTGGCGACAGGCATTGATTTTGAATACAGTGATGTGGTGGGATTAACTTCGCAGAACAATGCCGAAGTTCCTCATGCATACGATATGTATAATGATGGAAGTACAGAACAGATAGAAATTTTAAAAACCCAATTAAGTAACATGGAAAATGGAAGTCATGTGGTATTGGTGGCTCCTAAAAATTCGTATCGTTGTCCACCTGCTCCGTATGAACGTGCGAGTCAAATAGCACAATTTATTAAAGAACATAAACCCAATTCGACCCTTACGATTATTGATTCAAAAAGCTCGTTTGCTAAACAAGATTCATTTGAGAAAGCATGGAGTGAACTGTATGGTTATCAAACGAACAATGCTCTTATTCGGTGGCGAGCGGAGACCTTTATTGACCAAATAGAGATAAGTGAAGCAGGTAAAAAATATTTAATTACCGATGAAGCTGACCGTATTGAAGCCGATGTTGTGAGTTATATGCCTACCATGAAAGCCTCTAAGTTTACCTATGATGCAGGATTGGTACAATCTGGTATGGGTGCTTTTGATATGGCACAACGTTGGTGTCCGATTAATCCTGAAACATTTGAATCAACCATGGCAGGAAAACAAGGTATTTATGTGATTGGAGACAGCAGTAGAACCTCGTTACCCAAATCTGGATATATGGCAAATTCTCAAGCCAAAGTATGTGCCATTGCCATTGTATCGGCAATCAAAGGGTTAACTCCTCTTCCTGAAAGTGTGGTGACCAATGGGTGTTACAGTTTTGTGGGCAAAGAGTATGCCATCTCTATTTTTCAAAAATTTAAACTCAATAGCGATAAAAGTGACTATACATTAATTCCTCAAAACAGAGGAACATCACCTCTTGAAGCTGATGCTTTATGGCGAAAAAAAGAGGCAGAACAAGGACACGCTTGGTATGCCAACTTTAGACGGGATTGTTTTGGGGTATAATCGTTAATCCTTTAAAACTTTTTTAGCCAATTGCGAGGAGAGATACTCAGGGGTCTCTTTTTTAATTTGGTTATGCATTCTCGTGACATACTCTTCAAAAATTTTGTGATTATTAATACTTTTTCCTTCAGTTTTAACCTGTTTGTATTCACCTGAATGTTTAAGTTTCCAACGTAATTTATTGTCTTGTAGTTGTGTGGAGAGAATGAGTTTGAGTTTTTGAATTAAATCAGGCTCTTTAATGGGGGTTAGAATCTCTATACGACGTACCAAGTTTCTAGGCATTAAATCGGCACTGGCAATATAACATTGGTTGGCATCATGTTTAAAATAGTAGATACGTGCGTGTTCAAGGTATTTACCAATAATGGAGTAGACGGAAATATTTTCACTTACTTCTTTAATGCCAGGTTTTAAGACACAGATTCCACGAATAATCAGCTCAATTTTACATCCTGCAATTGAGGCTCTATAGAGGGCTTGGATAATGTCCACGTCAACCAAAGAGTTGGCTTTTAAGATAATAAGTCCTTCCTCTTTTTGCATCGCTTCATGTTCTATCATTTTAAGAATTTTGGGTTTAATGTGGGTAGGAGCTAAACTTAAAGTACTTAAAAATGAGTGGTCAGAAAAGCCTGTAATAAAGTGAAAAAATTTGGTGGTATCATTGTTGATTTCTGTATTACTAGTAAAGTAACTCATATCCGTATAAATGCGAGAAGTGGAAGGATTATAATTTCCTGTACCAATATGCACATATCCTTGTAGAGCATGACCTTTTCTTTTGGTGACTTGTGCAATTTTGGCATGTACTTTTAACCCTGTAATTCCATAAATAACATGGGCTCCAGCCTCTTCTAATGCTCTTGCCCAATGAAGATTGTTCTCTTCATCAAAACGTGCTTTTAACTCCATAAGTACCGTAACCTGTTTTCCCTCATTGGCAGCTTTAATAAGGGCTTTAACGATGGGTGAATTTTTACCCACACGATAAAGTGTCATACGCATTGAGACAGTATTGGGGTCTTTGGATGCTTCTTGAATAAAACGTACCACAGGATCAAAACTTTCATAAGGGTGATAGAGCAGAATATCTTCTTTCTCTATGGCTTCAAAAATATCATTCCCTTCCTGAAACGGAGACAAAATTTTTGGGCTATAGGTTGGGAGGGTTAAATGGGCTAATGAGGGTTCTGTTACAATGTGCCAAAGGGTTCCCAAATTCAGTGGAATATCATAATAATAGATATCCAAAGGGTCAAGTTCTAGGTGGGTGGTTAAAAAATTTACCAATGTTTCATCGACACTTTCTTTTAACTCTAATCGAATCAGCATTCCTCGGTTTCTTGCCCGAATTCCCTCTTCCATAATCTCCATAAAATCATCGGCTTCTTCCTCTTCGATTGCCAAATCAGCATTTCTTGTAACCCTAAAAGGGGTTGATGCAATTTTTTTCATGCCATGAAACAACTCTCCTGAAAAGTGATTCACCACACTTTCAATGGGAACATAACAGTAATCTATTTGTAAAAAGCGTGGCAGAATACGAGGAATACGAATGAGACCATGTTTGATGTTGCCTTTGGAGTCTTCAAGTTTGAGTGCCAAGGCAAAACTTAGGTTATTAAGGTGAGGAAAAGGGTGTGTTGAATCAACAGCAATGGGCATAATAACAGGATAAATTTGCTCAAAAAATTCGGTTTTAATAATCTCTTGTTGTTTGGATGAGAGTTCTTTATAACGCTTAATGGTTACTTCATGTTTTGCCAAATCTTTCATAATTTCTTGAAAGGAAGATTCTACCATTTTTTGTTCTTTATGAATGGTGGTATGAATCGCTTTAAGCTGTTCTGTGGGGGTTAATTTATCAATCGCTGTCTCTTGAACCCGTGCTTGAAGCAAGGCTTTTAATCCAGCGACACGAATCATGTAAAATTCATCCAAATTGGTACCATAAATTGCAAGAAATTTCATACGCTCCAATGGAGGCAATGAGCTGTCTTTGGCTTGGGCAAGAACGCGGGTATTGAACTTTAGCCAAGAGAGTTCGCGGTTAAAATAGAGGTCTGGTGATGTTAAGTCTATACTCATGTTGTTCCTTATAATTTTTTGAGTGATGCTTTTGCGTTCACTGTAAGTTTTGTTAGATGTTTTGTTCTATCAACTCAGCGGGGTTAATTTTAAACTGTAGCATATTGGCTGTTTCTCTTCCATTATCTCCACCTTTTCTTTGAATAGTGATGTTTCCAATTTTAAAACTACCTCTTGAAGTTATAGAAATTTCTCCATTTCCAAAGTGATTTAAAACTTTATTTATTGGTTCTAATGCCCAATTAATAGTATCTGTATCTTTTAATTTTAAAATAACCAACATCCATTCAGCAGAAAATTTCCCTCTACCTTTTAAAATGTCATTCACAATTAATGTTTTATTGTCATTTAAAAATTTTATTAATAATTGTTGTTCTTCTTGTGAAAATTCGTCTGCAAACATTCTTCTTTCATCTCTTGGGTTTACGATTTTTGGTGGCTTTTCTCCTGTAAAGTGTTGTAATAATTCATAAACATCACTTGGAATATTCCAAAGTTCGTTGTAGCTTTTCAACCATCGCTTATCTATTTGATTAAAACCTTTTGGGTTTGATACAAGCTTTACTTGTAAATTTTGAATATCAGTTAGGCTTTTAAGTTTTATCTCTATTTTTATTTCCACTTGAATATCTGCTTTATATGAACCTTTTACTTTACTAGCCCTTACACTTTCAATATCTGTTAAATCGTAATTCATAGCTTTGAGCCACGATTGTGCCAATTCACTATTTTTCCAATTATTAAATTCTGTTATTGTAAAATCTTCATTTTTAAAACCATTTTTTGCCGTTGTTGAGCCTCTATTTATTAGCATTTCTTTATCTGTCATCTTTTTTGCCTATTGCTTTCATTAAATTATCACTTATCTCTTCAATAACATTTACAGTCATTGCATTTCCTGATTGTTGTAAAAGTTTTGAATTTGATATTTTGCCTTTTACTTTATTTGCATATTTTTTAGGAAAACCTTGAAGTAATAAAGATTCATAGCCTGATAATTTTCTAAATTTTTTATTTTTAACATATAAGATACCGTGTCTCCCCCGTCTTAAAGTAGGAGTTTTTTTATTATATATTCTTAAGTCAGATTGTCTTGTATCTATTACTTTAAAATTTTCCGATAATAAATCATCAATGAGATATTTATCTTTATTGTATTTATTATTAAGATATTTTAAAAATGTTTGATAAGATGCTTCTTTTTCATCAAATGTTAATGCTTCATCATCTACTAAACACCCTTGTATGGATATTTCAGTATTGCTTGATTGTGGAAATTCATATTTAAAATTATCATCAATTAAATCTTTTTGCACACCTACGAAATAGATTCGTTCCCTCATTTGTGGTACACCAAAATCAATACTATTTAAAATTTTATGATAAACTTTATACCCTGCATTATCTAGTAACTCTAAAACAGTTTTTAATGTATTGCCTTTATCATGATTTATTAAGCCTTTTACATTTTCTAGGATGAAATATTTGACATTTTTAGCTTTTAAGATTTTAACCAATCCATAGATAACTTGTCCTCGTTTTTCATCTTCTAAGCCACATCTTGTCCCAATAATTGAAAAAGTTTGACAAGGAAAACCACCCACCATAAAATCAAAATCAGGTAAATCATCTGGATTGATTTTCATCAAATCCCCATAGTTTTTTTCATCTTGTCCAAAAAATTCTTTATAGGTAATCTCTGCATCTTTATCAATTTCACTAAAACCAACACAAGACATTCCAAGGTTTTCTAAACCTATTCGTCCTCCGCCAATTCCAGCACAAAAATCCATAAATCTAATATCTTTCATTTTTTAAACCTATTAATTTTTTGTTGATTATACTGTTTTGGGCTTAATTAAAATATAAAACGGTAGGGTGTCAATTCACTGCACCAAACCTTACAGTTTTTTAATTTTAGCAATCTGGTCACGGAGCCTTGCTGCTTCTTCAA
>DYMW01000045.1:0-8110 GCA_020721385.1 Sulfurovum sp.
GTTTTTGGAGGTTTAGAGTTATTTTAAAAAATTCCTAATAAACAATCCGAGCCAAATACAACCCTTCAGGTGGGGCGAGTTTGGTGAGGTATCGGGTTTTGAGTTCGAGTTGTTCTTGTAGTTGTTTTAAGGTGAGTTTGTTTAATGCAACTTGCATAACAGCTTCGACCATCATGCGTACTTGTGAGCGTAAAAAACCATTGGCTTCAAAATAGATAATGTGGTAATTTTTATAAGGTTTATAGTAGGCTTTGTAGATGTGGCGTATGTTGGTATGCGTTACGGTTCCTGTTTTGATAAAGTTGGAAAAATCGTGTTGACCTTCTAATATTTTTAGGGCTTGTTGTAATAATGTTTGATTAAAAGTAGGGTAAAACGCAATATGGTTGTGTTCAAATATAGAGGGTGTATGGGTTTTAAAAATGTAGCGATAGACTCTTTTTTTTGCTGAAAACCTTGAATGAAAATCATCCTCCACCACGGCAATGTGTTTAAAGGCGATATGATCGAGTTTTCGGTTAAGCACCTCTTGAAGTTTAGAAAGGTCATTCCAAAAATCTGGCACTTCAAAATCAATGACTTGACCTGTGGCATGAACTCCTGCATCGGTTCTACCACTACCACAAATGGTGTTATGAATACCTAGAGAGGAGAGCGCCTCTTCTATGGCTGTGGTAATCGTTTGTTTGGTACTTTTTTGTTTTTGAAACCCTTGAAAGTATCCACCATCGTAAGCAATAACGGCTTTGACACGCATTTAAAAAAACCTTGAAACATGACGGCGAAAGAGTATAAAACCCAGCAAAGAGGTTCCAAGTAACGCAATGATTAAAAACGCAAAGTTGGCTTGTTTTTCCAAAAGGGTTGCAATGGTGTAAATGCCTACCGTGCTTATACCCAAAAGAGGATAAGCATGATTTTTTTGATAACGAGGATTAATAATAGAAAAGGATGCTACAATATAAAGCGTCATCAAAGGAATAAAACTGATATAAATAAAGAAGATAAAACTTCCTCTTGTTTTACTATCGGAATGAAGATTAATCCAATTTTCAAAAATATTTTTATAGGTAAAAGCATCACTGTTGAGATTTTGAAAGACTTGCATGGTCTCATAGTTTATCTCTTTTAAGGTTCCTTTATCAAAGGTATAGCCACTTCCATCTGAGAGGGTTAATGTTACAATGGCATCTTGATTTTCGATTTTGGCTTTTTTTGCAATAAAAAGTTGGTCACCATTTCGGTGGTCTTTGTTGTAGATAACCACATTTTTCATCCCTTCTTCATTTTTACTTTTGACATAAATAAACAAATCACCAAATTTTTGACCCAATTGTGAAGGGTTAATATTGAGCTGGGCTTGGGTGGCTTTTTGCCGTTTAAACGCTGAAAATTGCTGTTTGGTTTGAGGCATCATTGCCAAGGATAGAGACAAGAGCAAAATGGTAAAGAGTAGGGCAATAATAAAAAATCGTTGTACCACATTTTTAGATTGAACCCCCAAAGCAAAGAGTGCCATCAGTTCATTTTCAGTCGAGAGTCGTAAAAATGTAACCACGGTTGCTACCAAAAAAGAGATGGGTAAGGTATAAAATAGAATGGCAGGTAGGTTGTAGCTAAAAAGTTGCATCATTTCAAAAAAGTCCACCTGTAGTGAGGCGGTTAATGCAGAAATTTTAACAATAAAAACCAATGCCCCAATAAAAAAGAGGGGCAAGAAGATGGTTAAAAAAGATTTGGTAAAGTTGTAAGATAAGTATTTTGAGATGCTTATCTTGGAATTACGCACCATAAATTATCCACATAACCAAACGGTCTACTTGGGTATCAAAAAGATAAACAATAAAGGTCGCAATGGCTAAAAAAGGAACAAATGGAACCATTTTATCTCTAGCCATTAATGAGGGAACAATCGCCAAAAGGGCAGAAAGAAAAAGTGCATAAAAGAAATAGGGAAAACCGAGTATTGCCCCCATGGTTCCTGCTACAATAATGTCTCCTTCACCCATCGCCTCTTTGTCTAAAATGTAGCTAAGATAGTACCGTAAAAGAGCAACACCACCCGCAGCGAGTAGGGCATTTTGCATGGCATCTAAAACGTGTAATCCTATAACGGCTAAAGCAAGGGCTAATAGGTTTAAACTGTCAGGAACTTCCATGTATTTAAAATCTATCATCACCAATGCCAAGAGCAAACAAAAAACGGTAAAGACAAATGGAAGATACCACACCAAGCCCAGTTTATAAAAAAGTGCCACGGCAATAAGTCCTGTTACCAACTCAATCAGTGGGTATTGAATGGAGATTTTTTCACCACAAAAGCCACATTTTCCTCTTAAAAAAAGCCATGAAAAAATGGGAATGTTGTGGTACCACTTTAAGGGAGTTTGACACGATTGACATTTAGATGAAGGGAAAACAATACTTTCACCTTTGGGGATTCTGTAAATCACCACATTTAAAAATGAACCAATTAAAATACCAAAAATAAACACAACAAGTGCTAAAGAGAGTTCTTCCATTATATTCCTCCAAAGCGTCGGTTTCGATTGACATATTGATCAATAATGTCTTCGAGTTCAGTAGGTGTAAAGTCAGGCCAAAGGGTAGGGGTAAAGAAAAACTCTGAGTAACTTAACTGCCACAATAAAAAGTTAGAGAGTCGTTGCTCACCACTGGTGCGTACCAACAGATCAATATCGGTATAAGGGGTGTTTAGCTCATTGCCCAAACTCTCTTCGGTAATGGCTTCATTTCTGTTGGCAAGTCTGGTTGCTGCTTTGGCTATCTCTTCACGGGAACCATAGTTGAGTGCCAAAATTTGGGTTACGTTGGTATGATGAGCGGTTTCGGCTTTTACTTTGGCAATGGTTTTTTGAAGTTTTTGTGAAAACCCTTCTATGTTTCCCACGGTTTCAAATCTTGCACCAAATTTATGATAGGTTTCCAACTCATTTTTTAACCACTTATTGAGTAGTCGCATTAAAAAATCCACTTCATATTTAGGACGTTTCCAATTTTCAGTACTAAAGGCATACAAAGTTACCGTTTCAATGGTTGGATGTTCGGCACAATATTGGGTAATGTCACGAATCACATCCGCCCCTTTCTCATGCCCTTTGGTTCTAATGTGTCCACGCTCTTTTGCCCAGCGTCCATTACCATCCATAATAATGGCCAAGTGTGTTAATCTATTTTTGTTCATGGCTTAGTTTCTGACTTTCATCTAAGATTTTAAAAGACAAGTCTATTTTACTGGCTTCTCCTAAATCAACACTTTCTTCTTTGGTAATAAAGGTTATGGTATTGCTGTTTGTTCCAAAACTTTGACTATCTTTTAAGAGATTATAGCATACCCCATCGACTTCTTTATCACTAAGTAAATTTTTGGCATTATTTAACCCATTGGTGCTGTCCATCTCGGCTTTAAAGGCGATGGTGATGAGTCCGAGTTTATTGACCTTTTTGAGTACATCGGGGTTTTGTTTTAAATCAATCTTCCACTCTTCTCCAATGTCGGTTTTTTTGATTTTACCCACTTGTGGAAATTTGGGTGTAAAATCAGAAACAGCAGCAGCCATAAACAGATAAGGTTTTTTTTGTATCAGATGAATCGGTTCCGAGCTGTTCATGGTGGCTTTGCTCATTTTCCCTTTTTTAGAGACACGCACAGCATCCACCGTATAGTCGAGCATCTCTTGTGTATCTTCAACATCAATGGTATAAATTTCTTTAGGAATCTCATGGTGTTCTTTGGTAGAAATTAGACAAACATCCGCCCCTTTTAAATAGAGAGCCGTTGCCAAAGCATTTGCCATTTTTCCTGAAGAGAAGTTAGAAAGGTAACGTACATCATCAATCTTTTCACGTGTTCCTCCACCTGTAACAACCACTTTTCTATCTTTCCAAAAATTATTCTCTAAGAGTGCTTGGGCGGTTTGGTAAAAAATTTCTAAAGGTTCTGCCAAAGCACCATTGCCTTCATCACCACATGCTAAAAGTTTGGCTTGGGCATTAATAATTTTAACCTCATTCACCCCCAACATTTTAAGCGACCCTACGGTGTAGTGATGCTCTATCATGTTGGTATTGGCAGCAGGAGCAACAAGCAGGGGTTTGTTAAAAGCAAGAGCCGTTTGAAGTAAGATATTGTCCGCAATTCCTTTACTCATTTTGTTAATGGTGTTGGCGGTTGCAGGGGCGATAACAAAAACATCACACATTTTACCCATATCAATATGGTTGAGTGTTGATGCCCAGCTTTCGCTTTTTTCTGTTAGAACAGGATTACGTGTGAGGGCTTCAAAAGTAAGTGAGGAGACAAAGCGTTCAGCTGATGGTGTCATAACCACATGAACCGAAGCACCTGCCTTGATAAAGAGTCGTGCAACTTCACACGCTTTATAGGCAGAGATACTGCCAGTTATACCCAAAAGAATACGCTTGTTGGTTAAATTGATTTGCATAATGACTTACCTTTGTTGTGTATGATGTATAAATTATTTTCCAAAAAATTTATAAAAAAAGTTGGGAACGAATTTGACAGCAGTTCGCGTGATGGCAAGTGAGCCTTTAGGAACGTCTTTATTCAGGGTTGTTCCCGCAGCTATCATGACATCATCTTCGATGGTGACAGGAGCAACCAGTTGAGAATCACTGCCGATAAAGACGTTTTTACCAATAGTTGTCTTATATTTGGCTTTACCATCGTAATTACACGTAATAACTCCAGCACCGATGTTTGTTCCTTCCCCAACGGTTGCATCACCAATATAGGCAAGATGTCCCGCTTTTACGCCTGTTAGGGTTGATTTTTTGACCTCTACAAAGTTACCTACATGGGTATCTTTTAGGTATGAAAGGGGGCGAATACGTCCCATTGGCCCAACATCAGAGTTTTCAATAATGGACTCTTCAATGATTGAATTGGTTTTGATATGGGCATGAATGAGTTTGGAAGCCCCTAAAATAGTCACGCCATTTTCTAAGATACATTCACCCTCAAAAATAGCACGACAATCAATATAGATGGTATCGGGTAGACGCATAATTACCCCTGCCATCATCAGCTCATTTTTAATCCGTTTTTGCATAATCTCTTCGGCTGTGGCAAGGTCAAGTTTGGAGTTAACCCCTTTAAATTCCTCTTCTTTGACATAAATGGGTTTGACCGTTTTGTTGTCATTCACCGCCATTTTGACAATATCGGTTAGATAGTATTCCGCTTGAGCATTGTTGTTGGAGAGTTGAGGAATGTACGCATCAAGCAGTTCACTCTTAACACAATAGATTCCTGCATTAACCGTTTGTGTCTTTTTTTGCGATTCGTTGCAATCTTTCTCTTCAACAATCTCTTGTACCTGCTCTTCATCAATCAGTACACGACCATATCCTGATGGATTCTCTAGTTTAATGACCGACATATTCATATCGGCATCTCCTTCTGTAAGGGCTAAGAGAGAGGCTTGAGTAATGAGAGGCATATCCCCATTTAAAATAAGGGTTTTGGCATATTTGGTTTTTACCCCTTTCATTGCTCCACCCGTACCAGGGAACTGTTTTGCATCTTGTATATGAAATTGAATGTTTTGGTATTCGGCTTCAATGGCTTTTTGAACACGTTCTGCTTGATGGTAAAGCACTACCGTAATATCATCAGAGATTTTTTGACTTGCATCAATGGCATGAGAAATCATTGATTTACCAGAAATGGTATGAAGAATTTTAGGGGTAGTAGATTTCATTCGACTGCCTTGACCAGCAGCTAAAATGACAATGCTTATAGACATATTATAACCTTTATGTGAGAGAGTATTAGAATAATTTTTTAGCAAGTATTATATCTAATAGAAATTAAGGTTTTAACGCAAAATAAACAACCTATAACTTTCATCCCTTATTGGTTAAAATACGAAATCTATATATGAAGGTAAAAATTTGAAATGTGAACATTTTGGAACGTGTGGTTCGTGTAGTATTTATGAGTTGGGTTATGAAGAAGAGTTGATTGAAAAAAAAGAGCGTGTTTTGGGTTTATTGTCTCTGTTTGAGGTTCAAGATTTAGAGGTTTTTTCAGCCAATGATGCACACTATCGGGCAAGATCTGAGTTTAAGATTTGGCATGATGACAATCAGGTCAATTATGCGATGGGACGACTCGATAAAAAAGGAGCCGTAACCATTGGTGAATGTCCAAAAGTAATCGACCCCATCGCTAAAAGAATGAAGCCTCTTTTAGAAAAGCTCAATGGTTCAATGGTGTTGCGACAGCGTCTCTTTACGGTAGAATTTTTGGCAACGACTGCGGATGAGTGTTTGATTACCTTGATTTATCACCGAAAATTGGATGAAGCATGGCAGAGTGAAGCTCGTGAATTGGAAACTTTTTTAAATGCAAAAATTATGGGAAGAAGTCGTAAACAAAAAGTGATTTTAAGCGATGAGTATGTGACTGAAAAGCTGTTGATTGATGGTCAAGAGTATCTGTACAGGCACTATGAGAGTGGATTTACCCAACCCAATCCTGCGGTAAATGTTCAGATGATAGAGTGGGCAATTAAACAAGCCAAAAAGGTAAATGGTGGAGATTTTTTAGAGAGTTATTGTGGTTTGGGTAATTTTACCATTCCGTTGTCTAAATATTTTGATAAAGTTGTGGCAACTGAAATTAGCAAACGTTCGATTCAATCTGCCAATGAAAATTGTTTGTTAAATGGGGTAGAGAACATCGCTTTTATTCGATTGGCTTCCGAAGAGATGACTAAAGCATTGAATAAAGTACGAGCATTTAAACGTTTAGAAGGTGTTGATTTGGATGCGTACAACTTTTCAACCGTATTGGTTGATCCTCCAAGAGCAGGATTGGACATGGAGACCATTCATCTTATTGCCAATATTGACAACATTATTTACATCTCTTGTAATCCTGAAACGTTGGCAAGAGATTTGGTGGAGTTGACCAAAACACATACCATTCAAGAGAGTGCGATTTATGATCAGTTTCCACATACCCATCATGTAGAGTCAGGCGTGTTTTTACAGAAGAAATAGAGATTTTAGTTTAAAGCAAATGAAAGTATAATAAGCCAATTTAAGATTATAGGAAGAGCAACAAAATGAAAAAAATAGGACTAACATCAACCATCGCTATTGTATTATTGACAGGGTGTGTACCCACAGGTGGGTTACCTACAAGTTTGGGTTTACAAAATGAGACGCAACCAAAAGTTGAAAATTCGGGTTTTATGACCGATAAATCAACGTTTATGAGAACATTGGGTACCGATATAACGGTACAAAGTCGTAATGCTTATATGGATGAGTTTATTTTAAAATCAGATATTCAGTGTCAACGTTATTTGAATGACCCTTTAAAAAAAGGAGAAAAGAGTGCAACCGAAAGTAGCCTCTATATGAATCTTTTTGACACTGTTAGTGGAATGTTTGGAATGAAATACATTACCGATTCCGCGAAATCGGCATTGATGGATGATAAAAGTGCGACGGCAGAAAATCAACAGGCGTATGAGAATGCCCTTTCACCAGAGATTCGAAGAGGGGTTGAAATTGGACGTGCAAGATATGCCAAAGAGATGACGGGTAAAAAATCACTGCCTATTGAACAGTATGGTTTAGCCAATTTAGAACAAGACATGACCACTTACGATAAACAGTGTAATGATGAGTATGGTTTAATCGAAATTAACCGAGCCTTAAAAGACATGCAAAATGGTATGGCCAGTACACAACAATCCATTATTGACCCACAAGCGATTAAAGATAAAGTAACCGCTGTAACCAATGAAGTAAAAGAGAAAGAAGAGACCGTAGCAGTTCCAGATAATAACCAAAGTAAATAGAAAAAATAACACCAAATAATATTCTATATTGTTTTTAAATATTAATTATGATACAATTAAGAACATAAAATAATATAGGAGTTTTTATGAATTTGATTAAACTATTACCTTTAGGGTTAATAATAATTTTTATAGGGTGTGGGTCGGTTGACAGTGAGGATTGTTGTCCTTTAAATGAAAATAACATTTCTGAAAATACTACGTCGAATGAGACGAATACCACAATATCGGACAGCAATATAAGTACAACA
>DYMW01000045.1:8210-12507 GCA_020721385.1 Sulfurovum sp.
GACAGCAATATAAGTACAACAGATAGTAATTCTATTGACTTGAATAGCACAGAAAGTAATACTACCACCACCGTTATTGATACTCCTGTGACAACAGAAGATAGTAATACAACGACAATCACCACCACAACACCATCAATAGCAGACAATATCGTTAACAAATTGTCCAATTGGCACATTTATGACAATGACCCTGCTGATGCCATTATTATCAAAGAGTTTGATGTGAATCAAAACAGAGAAATTTTTTACTTTTTAGGTGCAGGACAATTAAATGGATATGAATCGGGTGCCACCAGTGGGGATTTGGCATGGAACATCACCCAAGAGAGAACATTGGCTTGGAACATGAAGTTTTATGAAAAGTATCAAATGTATGTGTTGCTAAAAACAACCAAAGGTACCCGTTATATTCGGTATACCAATGCCGATGGCAATCAAACCATTTTAAAAGATAAATATATTCGTATTGGGTTAGGCAATGAAACACGTAGGGGAAATTGGACACCGATTAGTCGAGATTTAAATCATGATTTAAAAACATTTGAACCCGATAATGAAATTTTGTCAGTGAATGGATTACGTATTAAGGGGACAGGAAAGATAGATAATTTACGCTTGTTACAATAATGGTTTTTACTTCACCTTTAAATACAAGGTGAAGTAAATGTGCTACTCGTCGTCTTCTTCTATTCTCATAAATATATTTTTATGCTCTACCATCGCACAATAGTTTTGTACCACATTGATTCCAGCATCTTTGGCTTTTTGAGCCGCTTCATTATTGATTAATCCTATTTGTGTCCACAACACTTTAACATCACCACGGGCAATACATGTATCGGCAATTTGGGCAATAACTTCAGGTTTTCTAAATACTACCACCATGTCTACTTCTTGGTCAATATCTGCCAAACTGTTGTAGACTTTTTGACCTAAAATTTCTTCTTCTTTTGGGTAAACAGGAATCATGGTGTATCCTGCTTCTAAAAGGTATTTGGCAACACGATGACTGTCTTTATCTGGGTTTGGTGAACAACCTATTACGGCAATTGTATTACAGAGTTGAAAATAGGCTTTCATCTCTCCTTGGTTCGAGTTTACTCGAGGCATCTCACATTCCATTTATATAATCCTTTGGTATAATTCGCTTAATATAATATCTAGGAAAAATTAATGTTAGATTTAAAATCTATAAAAAAAGCTTCAAAACGTTTGGAAGGGGTGGCTCATCATACGCCATTTTCGTATGCACCCATCTTAAGTGAAATGAGTGGGTATGAGGTCTATTTAAAGAAAGAAAACCTTCAAAGAACAGGAGCTTTTAAACTGCGTGGAGCATTTAATAAAATAGCAACACTCATAGAAGCAGGTAAACATGGAGGTGTGGTCGCTGCATCAGCTGGAAATCATGCACAAGGGGTAGCATTCTCTGCGAAACATTTTGGTATTGATGCAACCATTGTGATGCCCGATTCAACGCCTTTGACCAAGATACAAGGAGTAAGAGGTTTTGGAGCAACGGTGATACTGCATGGAGCAAATTATGATGAAGCGTATGCGTATGCGATTAACTATGCCAAAGAGCAAAAACAAGATTTTGTTCACCCTTTTGCCGATGATGAGGTCATGTCAGGGCAAGGAACAGTGGCAGTAGAGATGTTGGAAGAACAACCTGATTTGGATGTTATTGTGGTACCTGTTGGTGGTGGTGGACTTATTGCTGGAATGGGCGTAGCAATTAAGGCTATCAATCCCAATACACAACTTTTTGGTATTGCTTCAGAAGGGGCATCGGCAATGAAAAATTCCTATGATGCGAAAGTTGCCCAAAGTACCAAAAGTGTAAGAACCATTGCTGATGGTATCGCTGTACGTGATGCGTCACCCATTACCTTGGAGTATATTTTACAAAAAGTAGATGCATTGGAGTTGGTCTGTGAAGATGAGATAGCTGCTGCAATTCTCTTTTTATTAGAAAAACAAAAAGTATTGGTAGAGGGTGCTGGAGCGGTTGGTGTGGCTGCGTTAATGCATGGTAAAATCAATCTACCAAAAGGCTCAAAAGTAGGCATTGTATTGAGTGGTGGAAACATTGATGTGACGATGTTATCACTCATTATTGAAAAAGGTTTGGTCAAGAGTAGCCGTAAAATGAAGCTTTCTGTAATTATGGTGGACAAACCAGGCTCACTCATGCGTTTTACAGAACTCTTAACCGAAGTGGGAGCGAACATTGTACAGATAGGTTACGATAGAACGTCAATTGACCTTGAATTTGGTGATGCTGTGGTGTCGGTATCGTTAGAGACCAAAGGGGTAGAGCATCAAGAGCAGGTACGTCAAAGTTTAGCAGAACATGGGTTTGAGTTTCAAGAGTTGCATTAAGATTAGGAAAATTACACAATGAAGAAAAACATCATAGCCATAGATTTAGGTTCCAACAGTATGTCGGTTTTAAAAATGAATTGTGCAACCAAAGAGCGAATTTATGCGGTTACTAAAACAGTCAAAACAGCTGATGGTTTGGCACAAAGTGGAACAATATCCACAGGAGCTTTAGAGCGTGTGGTTAGGGCAATCAAAGAGGTACAAGCCACGATAGATTTTACCGATGCAACCGTTAAAGCCGTGACCACTGAAGCGATACGCCAAGCGAGTAATGGAGAGGAAGTTTTAAAGAGCATTGCTAAGGAAACAGGGATAACGTTTGAAGTGATTAATGGAAATCAAGAAGCAGATTATGCCTTGTTGGCGGTCACGAAACGATTGGAACTTTTAGGGGTGTCACCTAAAAGTTTTGTCTTAGCCGATATTGGAGGTGGTTCAACCGAATTGATTTTTCATTATGGTGATAAAACCATTGCTAAAAGTTTTAAAATTGGTATTGTGACATTAACCCAAAGTCATAATGGTTTAAAAGAGATTTCCGATGCGATACCTACTGTGATGGCTGATTTAAGAAGTTTTTGTGATGAAGTTTATGCCCAATATGGAAAAGTAGAACAGCTTATTGCCACAGCAGGAACACCTACCACCATTGCTGCAATGAAATTGGGTTTAACGTATACTACTTATGATTCTGAAAAGATTCATGGTATGGTGTTGGAGCGACAAGATTTGGTGAATCAGTTGGGAGCTTTACTTATGATGCCCAAAAAACAACGAGAAATTTCCGTAGGTGTAGGAAGAGCCGATTTGATTGTTTCAGGTGTTTTGATTTTTGAAGAGATTTATAACATTACAGGGTTTGAATGTTCGATGGTTATTGATGATGGGGTACGTGAAGGTGTTGCATTTGCTGTGTGTATGAAGAGTTTTATGTAGAAGTAGAACTTCTACATAAAAAATTAAGCAAGGGTTCTTTTACGGTTTTGATTTAACAGTAATTGCCAAACTTGTCTGTTGACGATGTCACTTGGGTAGAGATTGTAACTTTTTTTGAATTTTTTAACCGCTTGTGCCACTTTTGGTCCAAAAATACCATCAACCGTTGTAATAAAAAGATACCGTTGTAACAGTTCTACGGCTGAACCACGAGACCCTTGTTGTAAATCGGGTAGGGTATTGATGTCAATGGCGTGTTGAGTGTTACTACTGATATTATCAAGAATGGGTTTGTTTAAAAGCTCCCATACTTGTTTGGTGACAATTCCACTAGGATAGAGTTTATGTTGGGTTTTAAAATCTTTGACTTTTTTTAAGGTTGCATCATCATAAACTCCTGTGACTTTAACTCCTAAAAGCGTTTGTAATCGCTTGACCATTTCACCACGGTCGCCATAGTTGAGTTCGACGAAATCATTGTTGTTATTGGCTTGAGAAGGAGTTGTAGAACCAGAGGATGTTCCGCCAAATGAGCCATATTTGTCAAGTTTTAAGACTTGAACATAGTTAAAAATAGGGCAAGATTTATCCGCAACTTCACAATGACCATGGAAACTGATTCTTGCAAAATAGGCGGTATTAATTTGGGCACACAATTTTCTTAGTGCATTATACTGAGCCGTGGTGAAATTTTCGATTTTATATCCATGCAGACAGATAGCAATGGTTCCAATATTATGAGATTCTTGTGCCGAAGGTATTTTTTCAAGTGGACGACCACTGCTAATTAATCCACTCTTATGAATGAAAAAATGGTAGCCCACATCATCAAATCCACGAGCAAGATGCCATTGTCGAATGACTTCAATATCATCATCTTCAGGTTTGTCAGATGCTGAACAGTGTACAAAAACTCTATTAACGGTTCGTTTTGGTTTTTCAAACATGATTCACTCTCCCTTTATTTATC
>DYMW01000046.1 GCA_020721385.1 Sulfurovum sp.
TTCGATTAACAAACCATTTATTTTTGATTTGCCAACGATTTATAAAATTGTTTTACAATAATAAATAAAATTGAATAAAAGGATTTAAATGCATAAAAGCATATTGATTTCGGTACTGTTAAGTGCTTCTCTGTTGGCAGGTAATATAACATTTGAAAATGCTCCTACCAATCCAAAACACCGACTTCCTAATGGAGAAAATGAAATTTTATCATTTCATGATATATTAAAAAACTCTATGGATGCTGTTGTTAACATCTCAACTAAAACCATTGTAAAAAACCAAGGTGGGTATAATCGTCTCTTTAATGACCCTTTTTTCCAAGAGTTTTTTGGACAAAGAGGTCTAAGACAACCCAATCAACAACCTTCAACCAAACGAGACAATGCATTGGGTTCAGGAGTTATTGTTTCTAAAGATGGATACATTGTCACCAACAATCATGTGCTTGATGATGCTGATGAAATTACTGTCACTATAAACCATTCCGATAAAGAATATCTTGCTAAAGTGATTGGAAAAGACAAAGACAGTGACTTAGCTGTTATTAAAATAGAAGCCAACAACTTAAAGCCCATTGCCCTAAGCCATGCCAATGAAATTAAACTGGGCGATGTGGTTTTTGCTATTGGTAACCCGTTTGGTGTGGGACAAACAGTCACCCAAGGAATTGTCTCAGCATTAAACAAAGACCATGTAGGGATTAATAAATATGAAAACTTTATACAAACTGATGCTTCAATTAACCCTGGAAATTCAGGTGGAGCATTAATTGATTCTCGTGGAGCATTAATTGGAATCAACTCTGCTATTCTTTCACAAACAGGAGGAAACCACGGTATAGGATTTACCATTCCTGTAGACATGGTACGAAATGTTGTCAGTAAACTGATTAAAGATGGTAAAGTAAGCCGTGGATTTATAGGCGTAAATATCTCCAAAGTTACTTCCGATTTAAAAAGCCTTTATGAACATAAAAAAGGAGCGATTATTACCGATGTTCAACCCAATTCACCTGCCCAAAAAGCCCAACTACAACGAGGCGATTTAATCTATGCTGTTAATGACATCCCTGTCAAAGGACCACATGATTTACAAGAGCGTATTACAGCCTTTAATCCTAATGATACGATTACCCTTTCAATAGAACGTGACAAACAAAACTTAACCAAAACACTCTCTTTAAGCAGTACAGAGGGAAGTATCAATACATTGGGACAAAATCAGATTGAATTAGAAGGATTGTACCTTAGTGAATTGACCCCAACACTCAAACAAACGTATCAAATTCCATCCAATATTACAGGTCTGTTTATTGAAAAAGTGGTTGAAAAAAGTCAAGCTGAAGCCAATGGATTTTTAACAGGAGATATACTGATACAAATAGAAAACAGACGCATAGAGACATTCAATGATGCTCAAAAAGCATTTGCCGATTATAAAGGACAAACCAAAAGGGTTTATGTTAATCGACAAGGCTATATTTTACTTTTAGTTACACGATAAAATTAATCTTCAAAAATAATAATATCGTAATTGGTTGTGGTAACCACCGCTTTATGTGTGGGAACCGAACCGTTACGATTGACTTTACTCAACTCTTCTCTTAAGGCTTTAATTTCTGACTTCATCGCATCCATTTGTGTTTTGAGTTTTAAAATCACATCAACCCCAGCCAAATTAATGCCCATTTTACGGGTGAGTTGCAACACAAATTTAATTTTATCAATATCACGTTGAGAATAGAGACGCATCCGTCCTTGTGTACGAGAAGGGTCAATTAAGCCCTCTTTTTCATACTGTCTTAACGTCTGTGGATGAATGTCTAAAATAGATGCCACCACAGAGATAAGATAAACAGGTTCATCATAACTATGCATCAGCATGCTCAATATTATGTGGGTCTGGAAGTTTCTCTTGTAACATTGTTTTTAACGCTTCATCTAAATCATCGACATTTGGCAAAACAATATTGGCTTCAAGATAAAGATTTCCACTCTCTGATGTTTTTCTATCAATAACACCTGCCCCTCGTACTCTAAATTTTTGACCATTTCTTGTATTTTGAGGAACTTTCAGTGTAATGTCATCATGAATAGAGGACTTTACTTTTACTTTTCCACCAAAAAGTGCTGTTTTTAAGGGAACATCAATGGTCATGTACAAATCGTTCTCTTTACGCTCATATAGAGGTGAAGAAGAGACTTCAACTTTAATTAAAAGGTCTCCTCGTCGTCCCATACTCCCAACATTTCCTTTTTCCCGTACACGAAGGGTCTCACCACTTTTGATACCTACTGGAATCTTAATATCAAAACTCTCATTATTCATAGAGATGTTGTGTTTACCACCTTTAATGGAAACATAAAAAGGTACCGTAATATTAATACGTTGGTCAAGATCTGTTGATGAATGACTTGATTTTCCGCCACCACCAAATCCACCTGATGAACCACCACCAAAGATATTTCGTAACAACTCATCCAAATCGACATTGGAACCAGCACCTTGATTTCGTGCAAAATCATGGAAGTTTTGACCACCAAACATCTGGTCACCATACATATCGTACTCATCTTTTTTCTTTTTATCAGAGAGTACTTCATAGGCTGCATTTATCTCTTTAAATTTTTCAATAGCCTCTTCATCTTTATTGACATCAGGGTGATACTTTCTAGCCAGTTTACGATACGCTTTTTTAATCTCTTCACTGCTTGCATTGTCATTAATGCCCAACGTTTCATATAAGCTTTTTGCCATTATGTTCCCTTAAATTAAATATAATATTCGATGATTATATCAAAACATCTTAGTCGATGTCAATCAAGTTTGTTTATTTTTTACGCATAAGCATGGTAACCACAATCACAGGTGGAAGTGCCAATGCAAAAAGATAAGGAGTTATCTCTAAAAACTTATTGTTGTTTAAGTAAAAGAATCCAAAAATCAAAAGCATATAGGCACCCAAACGGTAAAAAGAGAGGGCTGCCTTAGAATCTTTGGTTACCTGCCAAACAGAACGGCGATTTTTCTTTAACTTTTCACGCTCTTCTTTAACCACCTCTTGGAGTGTTTTATCTTGAGTACGCTCTTCCTCTTCGCTATACAAATCATAAGGGTCTTCAATTTTTTCTAAAGTATCACGATTGTCTTCAGCTATTACTACTCCCGAATCTACACGACTCTGTACCATATTTCGGTAAGAAATCATAGAGGCAAACATTACCAATGATGAGCTAACAAAGCCTATTTGTGTGTTCACCAACCATGTACGCTCACCACTTAAGAGACAAAAAATCAAAATACCAATATCAACAATCAGTAGAGCATTAAGAATATTTTTCATTAATACTTGTCATCCTCATCGTCACTGTTGTCATACTTTTTATGACGATAACGTGGGTCATCCGCCAACTCATCCAATGATTTTTTCTGCTTTTCATATGCTTTATAAACATTTAAAATAGCTGCAGCAACACCCCAAAAAACACCCAGCCAAAATAACCATTGGTATCCAAATAAATTTTTCATCAATAACCCAAGCCCTACTCCTAAAAGTACAGCAACCACAATCGAAATGCCAAGGCTTAGACCATCAGCAGCATTAACTATTTTTTTTAATTTTGGTTCTTCTTGTATAGACATAATATTCCTTTATAAATAAGTGTAAAATTATAGCCAATTATCGCTATTATCCATCAAGCTTGGGTCAATCTGGCTGAACTGCATCATTAATGTCATTGCTTTTTAATGATGTGATATTTGCTAAAAAATACCTGCAACAAAAGAAGTTTAGAGTAACCATTACAGGGCGAGAATACATCTTTTTGACCGCCACACACATAGGAATATGAAAAATTTCCTTGAATTTCCAAAAATTTACTATAAATTGTTAATAATTATTTAAAAATAGTATTAAATATAATAAAAATTGTGATAAAATATTTAAAATTATTAGTATAACAATTTTTATTATTGAACGTTAAAAGGAAATAAAATGGAAACTGTTGATTATATCGCCTTCTATTGGTTAATTATTAAACTACTCACATTTTTTAGTGTTATTGTCTTATTTATTAGTGGATTGGATGATTTTTTTGTAGATGTCTATTATTGGATTAAAAAAGCTTATGGGAAATTAATCGGTAAAGAAAAATACCCCAATATCAGTGTAGAACAACTCTTGGCACACCCTGAAAAACCATTGGCACTGATGGTTCCTGCATGGGATGAAGCCGTAGTGATTGAGAAGATGCTCAAAAATACGCTAAAAACATTTCAGTATACAAACCTGCATATTTTTGTGGGAACCTACCCCAATGACCCTGCCACACAAGAAAAAGTTGATAATGTCACTGCCATTCATAAAAATGTGCATAAAGTGGTCAACAAAACCCCTGGTCCAACCACCAAAGCCGACTGCCTCAATAACGTCATTGATACCATTTTTGCCTATGAAAAGTTAACAGGTATCCATTTTGAATGTTTTACCTATCATGATTCAGAAGATATTGTCCATCCACTTGAACTTAAATTGGCAAACTATGTCATTGGTGAAAAAGATTTAATGCAAATTCCTGTCATGCCACTTACCACCAATCCATGGAACTTTAATGGAACGCATTACCAAGATGAGTTTATTGAAACAGGGTTTAAAGACATGATAGTTCGTGAAAGCATTAGTGGGTATGTACCCAGTTCAGGTGTGGCGACCTCATTTAGTCGAAAAGCCATTCATACCCTTTCACGACTCAATAAAGGTGTGGTCTTTAACACCACTTCTTTAACTGAAGATTATGACATTGGGTATCGTCTTTTAAATGAAGGATTAAACCTCACGTTTGTTAACTATCCTGTAAAAGTAAAGAAAAAAGTAAAAACATGGTTTGGAGGAGAAGAGGAGAGAGAAGTTGAAGAGTACATTGTCTCTAAAGGCTATTTCCCTACCAAATTTCAACAAGCAGTACGCCAAAAATCCCGATGGATTGTTGGTATTGTTTTTCAAGGACATCGTGACATCGGTTGGCCTAAAGGTTTGGGACTAAAATATGTGTTGTATCGTGATAGAAAAGCCATCTTTACACATCCCGCCAACCTGTTTGCGTATGTTATTATGTTGAACCTTATCTATCTGTCGTTGAGTTACTACTACAATGAGACCTCTTGGCATTTTCCAGAGTTTATGCCTGAAGATAGTTGGGTTTGGATATTGGTCTATTTTAATGCCCTCTTTTTATCAAGTAGATTTTTTCACCGATTCTATTTTGTAAATCAACACTATGGAGTCTTTCAAGCCATTTTGAGTATTCCACGATTGGTTTGGGGCAACATGGTCAACCTTTTTGCCCTCTTTCGAGCCTTTTCACAATACAAAAATGCAGGAAAAAAGCAAAAAGAGGTCAAGTGGGACAAAACAGACCACGAATTCCCAGATGAAATTGAAATTGCAAAGGTTGCCTAATGAAACGTCTATTTATTTTACTCTTTATCACCACCAACTTGGCTCTTTCTACAACACCCATTGACTGGGCGAGTAAAGAGTATCAAGATTTTAGAACCTTCCCACGAATCAGTAAAGCTTATGCCATGATTGATGAGGGAAACACTAAAGAAGCACGAGTACTTTTGGAAAAGGCATTAAAAATTGACCCCAATAATGAAAATGCTATCAATCTACTCATGAACATTTGTCTAAAAGAGAAAGACAATACATGTATTAATAAATATGTTGACCAAGCCAAAGATGTTAATTTGGGCTACTTTTACAAAAATAAAGCTCAAAATGCCAAAGAAAATAAAAACTATAAAGAGGCCATTGATTTTGCCAATCAATCACTTGAATATGATTTAAAACCTGATGATGTTTATTTTATTACTTTGATTAAATTTGATGCCTATCTCAAACTTAAAGATTATGACAACGCCGATAAAGTGATAGAACGCGATAAATTAACCATTCCCACCCTTTTAAAGTGGTCAAAAGTGAGTGATAACTTTAAAGAAAGTGACTATGCCTATCAATTGGCTTCAGAATTGCCCAGTACACAAGAGTATTTAAAATGGCAAATTGAACTTTTATTAAAAAACAAACAGCACCAAGAAGCTTCTAAAAAAATGGAGACATTGTGTGAAATAGCTCCTACTAAAGCCAATAAAAAACAGCTCTTGTATCTTTATGATTTAACCCATCAAGATACAAATATTGTTGAGGTTTATGAAAAAAAACTAAACGCCAAATGTGATGAGTATGCCTTAGAGTTTCTATTGGATTATTATAAAAATAACAAACAAGCACAAAATGCTCTTTTGGAACAACACTATCCTTATGCCTGTTTACCTAAAGAGAAACAACTCAATCTTTCACTGCAATTGGTGGAGTATTTAAAAAAAAGCAATCCTAAAAAAGCCAAAAAAATCTCAAAAACATTAAGTAAAGAGATAGAAGCAAAATATGCACAACAAAACACTGCCACCAATAAAATAGAACTGATGAACCTTTATCAGCTTAATGGAGAAACGGCTAAAATCATGCAAATTCATGAAAAAACACTGGCAAAAAAATGTGATGAGTATGCCCTCTTAGCTCTATTGGATTACCATAAAAAAAACAAAACCATGCAAAAAAAACTTTTAGAAAAACACTACCCTTATGCGTGTGTGGCTAAAAAGAAACGGGTTAGCCTTTCACTCCAACTGGTTAGCTTATTGGATGAAAAAAATCTTACTCGAAAAAAAGAGATTATAGAACAACTCAATAAAAAAGATATTGACTCCTCTTTTTATATGGACATTTCAAACATCTATGTTGGTTTAAACGACTATCAAAAGAGTATTGATTATGCACTTGATTACGTAAAAAGCCATCCCAATAACACTTTAGCCATCAAAAACATTGGGTATTCTTATTATAAATTGGAGCAAAAAGATTTATCGGTACACTATCTGTTACAAGCTTCAAAATTAGACCCCAATGATTTGGAACTTTTAAAAAACATTGGTTATTTGTGTATTGAGCTTAAACAGTACGATACTGCCATCTATTATTGGAATCTCTATCTTACTCAAACCAAAGACCCAACCGTACAATTAGAGTTGGCATCACACTACTATTTTACACTCAAAGAGTACGATAAAGCAAAACAAGCACTCAAAGCCTATGAAGCATCAACCACGAAATACACCCATAAATATTATCTTTTAAAAGCCAAATTTGCCTATAAAAATAATGATTGTAAAATTGCTCTCTCTAGCTATGATAAAGCCCTCACCATACAACAAGACCAATCTGTAAACTATGAATATATTCATCTGCTTCAAAAATGTCAACAAGAGGATAAAGCCCTGACGTTGATGCAAAATTTTAGTGATACCTATCCTGATAATTTACAGTATAAAAAAGAGTTGGCATACATGTATGAAAAACAGAAAAACTACCCTAAAGTGGTTCAAAAATTTGAAGAGATTGTTGAAAAAGAGCCTGAAAATCCATCCAATTATAAAGCATTGGCTTATGCCTATAAAAAAGTAGGTGATGAAGAAAAAGCCGTTGAATCGTTTAAAAATGCCATTGACCATGACAAAGAGAGCGACCCTGTTGAGTTGAAAAACATGAAACAAGCCATTGCACATGATTCTAAAGATTTCAATGTTTATCTCTCTCAATCACCAAGATTGGACAGTTACCAAAGTAATAAACAGGTATCTCCTATTAACAATGCGAGTTATGATGGATTTGGCGATGTTCGATTGAGCTATCAGCCAAGATTTTTACCCAAAAACACATTGGTATTTTTTGATGTACTGCACGGGTATGACAATGTTAAACAAACCGCCCAACCAAGTGTCGGAATCAAATACAAACCACTCGATGATAAAAACATTCATCTTTCTGCCCAACAGATGATAAAAGCAGGAAAATCAACACGCAGTGATACCCTTCTACAAGCCTCAATAGGAATCAGTTCAAGTAAAAAAAGCGACTCCAATCTCTATCAAAATCTGTACCTTGATACGGGATATTTTGCCAAAGCCAATTCCCTTATTGCCTATGGAAATTATGAAGCAGGAAAAGTTTACCATGTTAATAAAAATGTTGATGTTGCTCCTTATGTCACCACAGGAGGAACCTACAACAACAATAATAAGAAAAAGCAAAGTGTTACCAAACTCGATGTAGGCGTTGGCGTTGCAATGACCATGACGCCTGATGACACCAAATATGAATCAGCACAATACATCAATAAATTAAAACTGGAAGCCAGACAAAAATATGCAGGAAATGCACAAGATAAAAATACTGTACGGCTACAGTGGGAGTTTTTCTATTAAAACGTATCACTATGCCATTATCGCTATCATCCCTATTGTTCTACTCATAATGTTGTTTTTTTCAAGCTCTTTTGATACCAAAAAAGAAACGCCGATTAACTCAATCTTTTATCAACCACTCCTTAAAGATACAATGGAGTGGGATAATGTCTTTAAAGAGATGCACACCTGTCATATCGAAAAGCTTATCTTACAATGGAGTAAATATGATGTGGTAGATTTTATGCAAAGCGATAGCTGGTTAACTGAAATTCTATCACAGGCACAAAAACATAATATTAAAGTCATTATAGGATTATATGGAGACAACAAGTACTTTAAAACCTTAGAAAATCCCACTACTGATGTACCAAAATATCTTAAATATCTCCTCAAGATGAATACCCTTCAAGCCAAAAAAGTTTACGCCATTGCTCAAAATTATAGTGCCTTTGATGGTTGGTATGTGTATGATGAGATTGACGATACCAACTTTAATACAACACCAAAAGAAGAGGCATTAAAAAATTATCTGCAATCCTTAGCATCGACTCTTAACACCATTACCAAACGTCCGCTCTATATCTCTGGCTATTTTAGCAATGCCATGTCACCCCTAGAATACACCCGTATGTTTTCCAATATCACCCAAAAAAACTATACCGTTTTACTCCAAAGTGGAATTGGGGCAAACTTGGTGGACAACAACAACAGCAGTCTTTATATGCGTACCTTTTCAGAACAGTTCCAAGGTCAATTCATTCCTATTGTTGAGGGATTTACAATGAAAGATTCGAACATTACCGCCATTGAATTTAAAGCATTAGAAGCACAAATTGACCTCTTAAAAAGCAGTGCCAACATTCACCAAACTTCTCTTTTTTCATTACGTTATTTCTTAGATAAAAAATTATTACACAATTATAAAACAAAATATTGTAATTAATTGCTCTTTTTAGAGCAAATTGGATACAATTTTATGTGTAATAAAAAATAATAGAAAGAAACATAATGAAAAAAATATTAATTGTATTTGGAACCCGACCAGAAGCCATTAAAATGGCTCCATTAGTAAAAGCATTTGAAACATATAGAGCTGATTTTGATGTAAAGGTGTGTGTTACCGCACAACACAGAGAGATGCTAGATCAAGTCTTAGAAATCTTTGAGATTACCCCTGACTATGATTTAAACATTATGAAAGCAGGACAAGATTTGTATGATGTTACTGCCAATGTACTGCTAGGAATGCGTGAAGTCTTAGAAAGCTTTGTTCCTGATGTGGTCTTGGTTCATGGTGATACCACCACCACCAGTGCCACTTCGTTGGCATCGTTTTATCAAAAAATTGCCGTAGGTCATGTTGAAGCAGGTCTTAGAACGGGTAATCTCTATAGCCCTTGGCCAGAAGAAGCCAATCGTCAAATTACAGGTGTTTTAGCCAACTACCATTTTGCTCCAACCACCACCAGTCAAAACAATCTAATCAAAGAGAATAAAAATCCTCACAACATCGTGGTTACAGGAAATACGGTTATTGATGCACTTTTTTTAGCCTTAAATAAAATCAATCAAAATCAAACCCTACAAAAAAGAATTGTTACCCAAATCACCAACAGTGGCTATACCATTAAAAATGATAAAAAAGTTATTTTGGTTACAGGACACCGACGAGAAAATTTTGGTCAAGGATTTATTGATATTTGCCAAGCTTTAAAAACATTGGCTATCAACAATCCTACCGTAGATATTGTCTACCCTGTTCACCTCAATCCCAATGTTCAAAAGCCTGTTAATGCCCTACTTAGAGAAATTTCTAATGTCTATTTAATTAACCCTTTACAGTATGAATCGTTTATCTATTTAATGAATCAATCGCACTTTATTATTACCGATAGTGGGGGTGTACAAGAAGAAGCCCCATCCTTGGGAAAACCTGTATTGGTCATGAGGGACACCACCGAGCGACCTGAAGCAATTGACGCAGGAACGGTTAAATTGGTAGGAACCAATCCTAAAAATATTATACGTGAAGCACAGAAACTTCTTGATGACAATGAAGCATATAGACAAATGAGTCAAGCCCATAATCCTTATGGAGATGGAAAAGCTTCCAAAAACATTATAAAGTTTTTAAAAATGAGACTTATACCAAATGAAGAGAGTGAAGAGGTCATGGAAGTAGAGGAAGCTTAAAGCTTCCTCGACATTACTCTACCAACGTTGGAGCAGATACAAACTCATATCCTGCTTGTTGTAAACCAGGAATAATCTGTTTCAAATAGGTGTCCCCAAAATACGGATGATAATAAAAACTTGCCACTCCATCTCTAACCACTTTTAGTTTTTCTGCAAAATGAATGGTATCACTAGGCATCAATGCTCTGTATCCTTCATTAGGTACATCCACAATATTATGAATGTTCTCTGGAATAATCGTCTTTCCATACACATCTTTTTGAATCACATAAGGAAAAAACTGTCCAACAAATTGATATTTCAAATCCATATCACTGCTCTCTTCATTGGGATAATACAATACTCTTGCATATTGAACAGGATAAACTTCTGCAATCGATCTGTAATGATTGGCTCCTGCCATATAATGAGGTGCTTCCCATGCAAATGCACTTAATCCCAATTGAGTTAAAATCTCTTTACCTGTTTGGATTCTATTTTTTGCCCATATTCCTGAATCATCTCCTATCGGATAGAGATAACTATAAGACAAATCAACATTCTCTACAACCCGCATAAACTCAAAATCATCTCCACTTAATCCATTATAAGGATTTCTGATTTCTGATTCTGCTTCACTTAAACTTTTATGATACTGATGGCTTGTACCATGTTGAACAATTGTAACAAGTCCCTCTTCTGATAAGTTAAACAGTGTTTGTCCAATAATTGAATTAGATAACAGTTCGGTTGTTGGTACACCATTATTTTCAATTCCCAACGGGTCTTCATAGATAGGAATGGTTGCAACCGAGAAAGAGATATTTTGGGTTCGCATAAAGTTAGCAATCACATTTAAATCATCAATGTCTGTTCTAGCATCCACATCTTCTAAACGCATAATGGCTTTGTGTGACTCTTCATGAAGCATTCCAAGCATATCATGCAACACATCTGAAAATGCCAAATATCGATCCTCTTCGGACATGTATGAAAATGGTACATCACCAACAAACCAAAACTTTCCACCTCTGGTAATGTACGGGCTAATTGGGGTATTGGTTCCTGCAATGGTTGAATAGGAAGTTGCAAAAATTGTTGCTTTATTGCTATCGAAAATATCTATTAGATTCAATTCTAGTGAACATGCATATCGATTGCTACCTTCATTCTCACAAAGTGAGACATCTGAACCTGGCGTTGCAAAGGGAATGACACCTTTAAAAAGTTCTGTATTTTTATACTTCACTCTATTGTATTTTGCCTGAGAAATTGTATTAAACGCAATTCCAAATTTATCAACAAACGTGGTATTGCCCAAATTATTCTCTTCCCAATAGTTCTCTAAATCATCAAGATTGTAATTTATCCACACAATGGTTCTATCTTTGGTTGCCACATCGGTATAAAAATTTTCATAACTTGTTCGTTCTGCTGAACCTTCGGCATAACTGTTCAAAGCCCCATAACTGCTACCAATATAGAAAACTGCTCTTTTATCACTCATCTCATTTTTCACATAAGTGGTTGCGGGTTTAGAGACCACATCAACATTAAAATGTCCCAATAAGTTTTCAAGAAAAATAGCATTACTTTTACCCACATGACCATAAGCACCTGCAGTGTCATACAAAATAAGCACTTTATTGCTTGTACTCTCTGGCTGTACCACCGAAACTGTTCGACTCACCTCTACGGCTTGATTGCCATTCGCATCACCAACATTATAGGTTACATAATAGGTTCCAATCGT
>DYMW01000047.1:0-3473 GCA_020721385.1 Sulfurovum sp.
CTACAGATTTCCTTTTATTCTCTCTGCCACACCTTCAGCCCGTGTTCCTAATACAATTTGAATGGTGGTGTCGTTGGGTTTAATTACTCCTTTAGCTCCAAGCTTCATAAAGGTTTCATCATTCAAATCTTTAGAAGATTTAACCTCCATACGAAGCCGTGTAATACACGCATCGGTAGAGACAATGTTTTCTTTACCTCCTAAAGCTTCTATAAAGGCTAAAGCCTCATCACTTTTTTGTTCTGTTTTACTCTCTTTATTATCACTAAAGATACTAAGTTTAAAAATCTTAATTGTATAGTAAGAGAGTACAAAATAAATAAATCCAAACAGTAAACCAAGAGGCAATATAAGCAGTGGATTTTTGGCTAATTTGTAGTTAATCACATAGTCAAAGAGTCCTGCTGAAAAGCCAAAACCGTGATGAATATCCATAAATTGGGCGATAGCCAATGCCAATCCTGTAAGAATGGCATGAAGCACAAAGAGAAGAGGAGCGATGAAGAGAAATAGAAACTCTAAGGGTTCGGTGATTCCTGTTAAAAATGAGGTAAAGGCAACTCCTGCTAAGATGGCTCCTGCTTTTTTACGTTCGGTTTTTGGTGTGGTGAGGTAGATGGCAAGAGCCATAGAGGGTAAGCCAAACATCATGACGATGTAAAAACCTGACATATAAATACCAGCCGTTGGGTCACCTGCGAAGAAACGGTGTAAATCTCCATTGGCAACAACCGTAGCTCCCTCTTTGATGTAGGTATAATCGCCCAATTGAAACCAAAATACGGAGTTTAGAATGTGGTGTAAACCTAGTGGAATAAGCAGACGGTTAAGTAGACCATAGATAAACGTTCCCACTTCATTTAGATTAATAATGGTATGCGAAAAACTGTCAATCGCTCCTTGTGCATGGTGCCAAAAGTATCCTGCTAGAACTCCAACAATGATAGCCAATAGGGCTGTAATAATAGGCACAAAACGTTTTCCTCCAAAGAAACCTAAAAATTCGGGTAGTTTAATGGTATGAAAACGGTTATAGAGTACACCAGCCATAATACCGATAATGATTCCAATAAAGACACCCATATTTAAGTCTTTGTCTATCTGAAGGTAAACGGCTTTGGCAATTAAAATCCCCACTCCTGCTGAAAGGGCTGCGGCTCCGTCATTGTTTTTGGCTAAACCGTACGCAATACCAATGGCAAAGAGTAAATCAAGATTGGTAAAGATGGATTCTCCTGCTACTTTCATAATGTTGGCAATATCACCTGTAAAAATATCACCAAAACCAAGGCGTAGTAAAATCGCAGCGATGGGCAAAACAGCAATGGGGGTCATAAGGGCTTTACCCACTTTTTGTAACAGATTAAACATTTCGGATTCTCTCTTTTAGTGATGGTATAAGTTTGGATGAGACACTAAGGGTGGTGTATCCCATGGTTATGAGTTGTTGGGTGGCTTCTTCTACTCCTGCCAACTCTCCACAAATACTGATAGGTTTTTTGATTTGTTCTATAATGGTCTTTAACGCATTCATAATAATGGGTGAAGTGACATCTATATGTAGGGTAGGATGGGTTCGCTCGATAGCAAAGAGGTATTGGGTAAGGTCATTGGTTCCGATGGAGTAAAAGTCTACCATTTGGTCAAACTCTTTGAGTGCAAAGATAACACTTGGGACTTCTAGCATGATTCCAAATTGAATATTGTCTATTTGAATGTTATGTTTTTTGGCTACTTCATGTGCGATGGTTTTAGCATGATTAAACTCTTCTGGTGTGGAGACCATGGGGAACATGATTTTTATTTTTTTATGGTTGTGTGCTTGAAAGATGGCTAGAAGTTGCTCTTTGAAAAGGGTCTGTTCTTGAAGTGAAAAACGAATGCCTCTTATACCTAAAAAGGGATTGTCCTCTTTTTCGATGTTGATGTAGGGTAGCGATTTGTCTCCACCAATGTCAAGCGTTCTAATGGTGATTTCATCAAAAAGTTCAAATATTGTTTTATAGGCTTGAGTTTGTTCTTCTATAGTTGGTTTGGTCTCTGTAAAAAGAAACTCTGTCCGAAGCAGTCCAATCCCATTGGCTCCTTGTTCTTTTGCTTCTTTGGCAGAGTTAATATCGGTAATGTTGGCTAAGATTTTAATGGTTTTTCCTGCTTTGGTTTTGGTGGATTCAAAACGGTTCTGGTAACTCTCTTTTTCTGTAGTTTTATAAGTAAGTGCTTTTTGTTCTGCTTTTTTAAAGTCTGCTTCTGTTGGTACATCGATGAACTGTCCAGCGTTTGCATCTAAAATAGAGCTGTAGTATTCACCTGTTGAGGTTATTTTTTCATGGCAGATAATAGAGGGGATTTTAAATGAACGCAACAGGATAGAGGCGTGAGAGTTGCTTGAGCCTTTACGTAAGATAACACCTTTTACAGCAGGTATTAAACTTAGTTTCTCAACTTCACTTGGTAGGAGTTCATCAACAACAATGATGGAGTCTATATCTTCATTGGGGAGTTTATATTCAGTGTTGATGCCCATATAGGACTCAATACGCTTTTTAAGGTCATGGTAATCGGCAATACGCGATTCAAATTTAGTACCTTCTAACTTTTTTATCTCTTCATCTATATATTCAAAATTTTTTTGAAAGAGTTCTGATTCAAGTAGAGCTTTTTGAGCTAAGAAAATTTTTGCTTCTTCTTTTTGTTTGTTGGCTTCATAGAGTCTTTCTAAATCTTGGGCTGTTTGTTCTAAAGCCTTTTCTAAAGATAAAGAGTCATTTAATGCGTAGTGAGTTTTATATTTAACATAATTCGTAAGCGTACCAATACCAATACCCTTAGATATCGTAATCCCCTGTATTGCATCAGCTTCATAGTTATCACACTCTTGCTCAATAGCTTTAATCTCTACATCATTTTGCATAAGTTGAATAAAAAAGTTAGAGAGGTGTTCATTTGCCTTTTGAGCCTCTTCTCCTATTAATTTTAAAATAAATGTTTCATTTTTTTCTAAAGAGAGTGATAATATTTGAGGGACTTGGGTTGCAGATACCTCTTGATTATGAGCAATTAATGTAATGGTTGCCTTAAATTGTTTGGTTTCATGAGCAAATTTGGCAATGGGGCGTAAATGAAAACCATTGGCTGAAGTGATGGTGAGTTGGGTTTGTATGGGAGAGTATTTGGGTTTAAATAAGTTTTTTAGGAAATGCATGGGTCTCTCTGTTTTTTACCATAATAGTAACATAAAAATGGTCGGGTATACCCGTCTTCCATCTCTATCGGGAACTTCTTTGACGGCTCCTTCGATGGCATCATCAAAACTTGGCCACCCTGAACCTGAGTCAAATTTATCGGTTGAGTTAAAAAGAGGTGTATTACATTTTTTACTTTTTACCTTTGCTTTAAGTTATTCTTTATAGGATTGCTTTGTTAAAAGATGATGAAAGTGATTTGGAAATTTCAAAAAAAAATCCTATTTT
>DYMW01000047.1:3573-12067 GCA_020721385.1 Sulfurovum sp.
CTTTGTTAAAAGATGATGAAAGTGATTTGGAAATTTCAAAAAAAAATCCTATTTTACAAAAAATGCACAATTATGCTATAATATCTCTTTAAAATAAAGGAATATAGATATGAATCAACGAACCATTCGTCAGCCAGTTGAAGTTGTAGGAATAGGACTTCACAAAGGTGAACCTATTAAATTACGACTTGAACCTCTTGGGATTGATGCAGGAATTGTTTTCTATAGAGAAGATTTAGCCTTAAGCATACCCCTTTCTCCATCGAGTGTTATCGATACACAAATGGCGACAGTAATTGGTTCTAAGAAAGGATATATCTCTACCATTGAACATTTTCTTTCTGCTGTGTATGCTTATGGTATTGACAATATGCGGGTTATTGTTAATGGAAATGAAATGCCAATTATGGATGGAAGTGCAAGTTCTTTTTGTCTGCTTTTAGATGAAGCAGGTATAGCAGAGCAAGAAGCTTCTAAGCAGGTCATTCGGATTAAGAAAATGGTTGAAGTGGTTGATGGTAAAAAGTTTGTAAGACTTGAACCAAGCAACCATGTAACCTTTGATTTTGAAATTGATTTTGAACATCCTGCAATTGGTCAACAGTCTCAATCGTACAGTTTTGGTACTCGACCTTTTGTCGAAGAGATTGCACGGGCTAGAACCTTTGGATTTGCCAGAGACATTCAATATTTACAGAGTATTAATCTTGCTTTGGGTGCGAGTTTGAATAATGCCATTGGATTGGATGATGAGAAGGTATTAAATCCTGAAGGATTAAGATTTGAAAATGAATTTGCTCGTCATAAAATCTTAGATGCCATGGGTGACATGATGGTTATGGGACATAATGTATTGGGTGCTTATAGTTCATTTGCAGGAAGTCATAAACTTAACCATGAGTTAACGGTTAAACTCTTGGCAGATACAGCCAACTATGAAATGGTTACCTTAGAAAAAGTAAAAAGTCGGGAGTTTGCAAAAAGTTTTGCCTAGTTTATATGAAATTTTAATTGTCTCTATCGCGTCACCTTTGCTCATTGGGGTTTATAAAGATGGTCTATTAATAGAAGAGATAACCAGTGAGCAAAAAACCTCTGAAGTGCTTTTAAAAAAATTAATGGAGATTTCTAAGAGATATAACTATACCCATATTGTCTATACCAATGGGCCTGGAAGTTATATGTCGATTAAACTTACCTACATTACTTTACGTTCTTTAGAGATTTTAAAGGGTATTTCTTTTGATGGATGCAATGCTTTTGATTTAAATGGACAAAAACCCATCAAAGCAATGGGTAAACTCTACTTTATCAAGGAAAAAGAGACTATAATAACGAAAAAATTTGATGAGGTTGTAGAGCAACGGTTTAAACTACCTTCCATGTTGAGTGAAGTAACTATTTTAGACGATAATAAGCCGTTGTATATTCTACCTGCCGTGTAATTGTAATTGTTTATTGCAAGTATGACATCAGCAAAGGAAGTACTTTGTTCGTATCGGTACCAGCAACATCTGCCAACCTTGGACCAGGGTTTGATACTTTAGGTTTGGCGGTTAATCTTCGTAATGAGATAACCATTAAACCTTCTAAATTCTTTTCGGTTTCTACTCGGGGAGAAGGGGCCGAAAACCCACATATTCGAAAAAATATTTTGTTTATGACCATTTTTAATAAAACCTACCAGTGTCTACGAGGGAATCGAGACAATTTTAGATTTGAATTTACCAATCGTATTCCTATTTCTAGGGGACTTGGTAGTTCTTCTGCGGTTATTACAGCAGCATTAACCGCTGCTTATGTGGCTGCTGGTGAGCGTTATAATAAACGAGAAATATTAAATTTGGCATTGGAATATGAACCCCATCCTGACAATATTACCCCTGCAGTGATGGGTGGGTTTAATGTCGCTTGTGTTGAAGATAAAAAAGTATACAGTAAAAAGCGTAAAGTGCCAGATTATCTTAAAGCAGTTTTGGTGATTCCCGATAAAACCATTTCAACAGCAAAATCACGAACCATTTTGCCTGAAACCTATAAAACAGAAGAGGTTGTTTACTCTTTGTCAAGAGCTGCCTTTATGACCTCACTCTTTATGACAGAGTCGTGGGATTTACTGCGTATCGCGTCCAAAGATAAGCTACATCAAACAAGAAGAATGAAACAGATGCCTGAGTTATTTGAGGTACAAAAGACAGCATTAAATAATGGTGCAATTATGAGTACACTCTCAGGGAGTGGATCAACTTTTTTTACATTGGCATATAATGATGACAGTAAAAAAATACATCAAGCACTAGAGAAAAATTTTTCGCAATATAGAGTGTTTACACGGTCACTTGATAATTATGGTATAATTTCAAAGAGTTAACAAAAAAAGTTAGGTATAATATTGCGAAAAAATAAACCCGTACGCATGTGTTTAGCATGTAGAGAACGAGAACTACAAAAGAATTTAATTCGACTACAAGAAGATAATCATACTATTTTCCCCTACACAGGTCAAGGTAGAAGTTTTTATTTATGTACTATTTGTTGTGAAAATGAAAAGAAAGTTAAAGGCTTAACAAAACGTTTTCGACTCTCTACAGAAGATAGTGAACAGTTTGTTAAGTATTTAAAGGAGTTAAATAAGAATGGATAGAGTTAAAATCCAAGAGATAGCAGCCGAAGCAGGTGCAACGAATGCTGACCTTATTGAGAAAGCTAAAGAGTTAGGCTATGATGTAAAAGCAGCAAACAGTTCATTAACTGTAGAACAGGCTGGAATTTTAGTTGATTATGTAATTAATGGTGTTAAACCAGAAGTTAAAAAAGAAAAACCTATTGTAAAACAAGCCAAAGTTGTTAAAAAAGCTGACATACAAAAAAGTGAAGTCAAAAAGAGCGTTGAAAAAACTGTTTCTGAAAAGCCTATTAAGGTAAAAGAAGTGGTAAAAGAAGTCTCTACTCCTATAAATGAGCCAAAGGTTAAAGAGATTAAATCTAAAAAAGAAGTTGTTGAAGTGAAAGAAATATCTGTGATTTCCAAGGTTGAAGCAGTCGTGGTAGAAAAAGTGAAGCCAAAAATAAAGAAAAAACGTATTGGTATTACGGTTGTTAAAAAAGCTGATCGTGAAAAGCCAAAACTTAAAATAATTGATGAGCGTTTGCCTGTTGAAGAGATTGAAGTTGTTAATAAAAAACAAACAGATATGTCATTGGCTCCTAAAAAGAAAAAAGCGAAAAAAATTGCACAAGCCAAAACAAGTGGTGAAAAACTTACATTTATGAGTAATACAAATCTTGGTGGAAGAGAAATCGGAACCGAGATAGAAGAAGAAGAAGTAATGATGCTTGACTTCTCTGATAAAAATATCTATGAAGATATGATGAAACAGGAACAAAAGCGTAAAGAAGAGGCGAAAAAAAGAGCCTTGGATGGTAGTATTGCTCAAAGTGGTAATCGGGGTGGACAATCACGACATAAACCTTCTGGTCTTAGACGAGGTGGAAAACGTAAACGATATATTAAAGAAGAGAGTACAGGACCAATTACTTCTATTGAAATTCCTGAAAATGTAAGGGTTTATGAGTTTGCTGAAAAAGTAGGTAGAAGCACAGGTGAAGTAATTAAAGTTCTTTTCACATTGGGAACGATGTTTACTCAAAATGACTTTTTAGATAAAGATTCTATTGAAATTTTGGCAGAAGAGTTTGAAGTGGAAGTACACACGATTGATCCATTAGATGCATTGGATTATGTTAAAGCGTATGATGAGATTGAAAATGAGCAAGAAGAGGAGAGACCACCTGTTATTACCATTATGGGTCACGTTGACCACGGTAAGACTTCACTTCTTGATAAAATTCGTTCAACCAAAATAGCAGATAAAGAAGCAGGTGGAATTACGCAACATGTTGGAGCTTATCAAATTGAAAAAAATGGTAAAAAGATTTCATTTATTGATACTCCAGGTCACTTTGCCTTTACAGAGATGAGGGCTAGAGGGGTTCAAGCAACGGACATTGTTATTATTGTTGTAGCCGCCGATGATGGAGTAAAAGAACAGACAAGAGAAGCTATTTCACACGCGAAAGCTGCTGGAGTACCGATTGTTGTTGCGATTAATAAAATGGACAAAGAGAGTGCCAATCCAGAGATGGCGAAGTCACAATTGGCAGAACTTGGAATTACACCTGTTGAGTGGGGTGGAGAAAATGAATTTGTTCCTGTATCAGCACGTACAGGTGAAGGAATTGATGAGTTATTGGATACCCTTTTACTTACAGCAGAAGTGATGGAGCTTAGAGCCGATTCACATAGAAATGCAAAAGCAATTGTGCTTGAGAGTTCTGTTGAAAAAGGTTTTGGTGCGATAGCCAATGTTATTATTCATAATGGTACATTAAATGTTGGAGACAGCTTTGTGGTTGGTACAACGTATGGTAAAGTCAAAACGATGATACTTGACGATGGTACCCGAACCAAATCAATTGGACCGAGTACTCCTGCTGCGGTTGTTGGATTGGCAGAAGTTCCAACTGCTGGTGATGTTTTAGTGGTTATGAACAGTGACAAAGAGGCAAGAGAACTTGCCAATAAAAGAGCTGAATATTCAAGAACCAAAGAGCTTTCTAAAAGTACCAAAGTTTCATTTGAAGAGCTTAGTTCAATTATTGCAGAGGGGAATCTTAAATCTCTTCCTGTTATTATTAAAACCGATGTTCAAGGCTCTCTTGAAGCGATTAAAGGAACTTTGGCTGAGCTTAAAAACGAAGAAGTTAAAGTTCATGTTATTCATGAAGGTGTGGGTAATATTAGTGAGAGTGATGTTCAATTGGCAAATGCAAGTGAACATGCGATCATTATAGGCTTTAACGTTAAACCTAGCACTACTGTTAAAAATAGAGCCAAAGAAGTTGGTGTTGAGATTAAAACCTACTCGGTTATCTTTGAACTTATTGATGATATTAAATTGCTTCTTGGTGGTATGATGAGTCCAGTTATTTCAGAAGAGATAACAGGTCAAGTAGAAGTGCGTGAGACCTTCTCTGTGGCTAAAGTAGGAACCATTGCAGGTTGTAAAGTTATTAGTGGTACGATTGTTAGAAATGCTGGTGCCAGAGTTATTCGTGAGGGTGTGGTCATTCATACAACAAACATCTCTTCTCTTAAACGATTTAACGATGATGTTAGAGAAGTTAAGAATGGATATGAATGTGGTATTATGCTTTCAAACTGCAACGATATTAAAGATGGTGACATCATTGAAACCTTTAAAATGGTAGAAGAAAAAGTTAAGTTAGCTTAGGTTTAATAGTATGAGAGATGAAGAGATAAAAAGAAAGAGAACAGAGTCAAGACTTGTTGAGTTGATTCCTGAAGCTCTTTCTACAATGAATGATAGTCGAATTAATGGTTTGAGTGTTACAGAAGTGGTCTGTTCTCGTGGACGTTATGATGCAAAAGTTTATCTTGATAAATCCTATTTAAATGAAAAAGAGCAAGGAGAAGCATTAAAACAACTCCGTGCAGTTTCAGGTTATTTGGCAACGTATGTTCGTGAGAGTGAAGGGTGGTATAAATCACCGAAGTTTACTTTTGAATTTGACACACAGTTGGAACAAATTTCTAATATTGAAGCGATATTTAAAGAGATAGCCAAGCGAAATAAAAAGGATGAATCCAATGAGTCTTAATGAGCAGATAGCCAAAATAGTAACGGCTAATGGTGCCAATTTTTATGGTACCGAAATTGTTAAAGATGGTGAAGAGAGTATTTTTAGAGTTTATATCACCCAAGAGGGTGGCGTAAGTCTTGACCTTTGTGCGGAGATTTCAAATGAACTTTCACCTTTTTTAGATGTGAATCCTCCGATGCATGGTGGTTACTATTTAGAAGTGAGTTCACCAGGAATTGAGCGAAAATTGGAAAATCCGATACACTTTATGTCGGCTGTTGGTGAACGTGTAAAGTTCAAAATCAACGGTGGAGACAAAGAAAAAGGTTTGATTCTTTCTGCTGATGAGACAGGATTTGTCATTGCATTAAAAGGCGAAGAAGTTCGTTTTGAGTATACAAACATTTCTAAGGCAAAAACTTATTTTGAGTGGAATAAAACAAACTAATTATTTTGATATCCTCTAACCAAATTTACATGACGCTAGCCCTAAAAAAAGCATGGCAATATCAAGGGTTAACCTATCCTAATCCTGCTGTGGGGGCATTGATTGTTTGTAATGATGAAATAATTGCACTAGAAGCCCACCAAAAAGCAGGAACTTCACACGCTGAAGTTTTGGCACTTCTTGAAGCGTATCAGTATATTTTCAAACAACCATTACCCTTTGATAAATTTGATGCCAATAAAGCCCATGCATTTTTATACACCCTTCCTAAAGATTTTTTTTCTAACTGTAGTATTTATGTGACGTTAGAGCCATGTTCACATATTGGAAAAACTCCTTCTTGTGCTTCACTATTGGTATATATCAAACCGAAAAAAGTAATTATTGCCACGCTTGACCCGATAAAAGGGCATGATGGTGGGTTAAATCGACTTAAAGCCAATGGTATTGAGGTTGAGGTGGGTGTTTGTGAAGAGGAGGCGAATGCATTGTTAGAGCCTTTTCTTATTTGGCAAAAACGGGCGTTTGTTCTGTTTAAAATCGCTCAAACAGCCAACGGTAAAATTGGTGGTGGTTATCTAAGTTCAAAAGAATCACTTACCCATGTTCATCAACTCCGTTCAGTCTGTTCTAAAATGCTCATTGGGGGCAATACGGTTCGTATCGATAGACCCACGTTAGATTGTAGGTTTACAGGTGATGATGCTCCCAATGTTACTCTTTATTCAAAAGAGGATAATTTTGATAGAGAGATACCGCTTTTTAGTGTGCCAAATAGAGAAGTGAAGGTTACCAATGTTTTAGAAGATTTTGATAAACCTTTATTTATATTGATAGAAGGTGGGGAGGGAATGTTGAATGCACTTAAAGACAAAATAGATTGGTTGTTACACTATCAGACTCCAAAACTCTCTGCTCATTCTTCTACCTATGATGTTGACATGAGGCTGGAGTTTGTACATCAAACCAAAATTGGAATTGATTTGATGTTGTGGAGTCGGGTTGTTCACTAGGTCGATTTTATACTCTTAACAACAATTTTTACTTTTGTTTAGTACCACTTGAGCAGCCATAACAATAGGATAGGTTGTTGGTGCAGAGGTAAGCAGTGGTTGTGTGGCAACCTGTAGTGAAATAAGGGAATGAACGGTCAGTTTCGATTCTATGGCTAAACCAAGAATATTAATCATCTCACCTGCCTCTTTATCACCTATAACTTGACCTCCTATAATTTGTCCACTACTCCGTATGGCAATGAGTTTTACCGACTGTTTTGAAGCATCTGGAATGGTTCCTGGGTGTCGATTCATGCTCTCAAAAAATCCTGATACATAGTCGATGTTTTCCTCTATGGCTCTTTGTTCAGTAACACCTGCAGAGGCAAATACACGGTCACCTATCATGGTTGAGAAGATGGCAATGGTTCCATCAAATCCTTTAAGATGTTCTAGTTTGTAAAGAGAACCTCCTGCTACTCTGGCTTCTGATGCTGAAGTGGATGCCAACATCACTTTTGATGGGTCTCTGGTGATAAAATCTCTTCTTCCACAACAGTCACCTACGGCAAAAATATCTTTGTTTTTGGTTCGCATGTACTCATCCACCCAAATTCCTTTGTATCGAGCCAATTTTAATCCTGCTTCTTCTGCCAACTTGGTATTGGGTTCATATCCTGTTGCTAAAATAATTACATCGGCATCAATGGTTGAGCCATCACACAGCTCAATACCTGTGGCGAGATTATCATGTTCTATTACATGACTGGCGTGTTGTCCTAACGCCAAAGTGATATTAAGTTTTTGCATAATTGCTTCGGCTTGACTTGCCATATCTTCATCAAAAGCACCTGTTAAAATATGACCCCCACCTATGATGGTTACCTCTTTACCCATACTTTTAAGTTCAGTTGCCACTTCTACACCAATAAACCCTGTACCTACGATAATGATTTTTTGTTGATTCTCCAAATAGTTTTTGAGTGCTTCAACTTTATGATACTCTTTTTCGATGGTAAAGACATTGGGAAGTTGGAGTGCCTCTTTAAAATTTTTATGCACAAAAGGAATTGACCCTGTAGCAAAAACAAGTTTATCAAATTTGATGGTATGATTAAGGGCGGTTACGATTTTATTTTCTATATCCACACGGGTAACCGTATCGGTAATTTTCTGAATTTTATCGGCAATAGGATTATGTCCACACACCATGGCATTTTTTTCAACAGAGCCTAATGTTGTACCAAAAACATAAGGTATTCCACACGGTACTTGGCTCTTTTCATAGGATTTTATTACCATAACTTGTTTGTCGGGATTGCTTTGCATGGCTGTGAGAGCGGTTACCATTCCTGCAGGTCCTGCACCTATTATTAATATGTCTGTT
>DYMW01000048.1 GCA_020721385.1 Sulfurovum sp.
CCCTACTAAAAACCACGCTTTTGTAATAAAATTACATAAAAAAATAACCTGAAATTGGCAAGGTTTTGGCATAGTAAGAAAATTTGTTTGGAGTAAGTACCGAGATTTAGGGGTTTTGAATGGCGGACAGTGAGAGATTCGAACTCTCGGTACCCTTACGAGTACGCATCCTTAGCAGGGATGTGGTTTCAGCCGACTCACCCAACTGTCCGTCTTTGTGGAGTGAGATTATAGAGGAAATAAACTTAAAGTTTTATTAAATTAAGCTATTTTCTCTAACTTATTTATTTTTTTATCATGTTCAATATATCTTCTACTTTTTGAGCAGGATTTTCATCTTTATAAATAGGTCTTCCAATTACAGGAAAATCAACATTTTCTTGCTCTGCCAATTCCAATGTTGCCACACGTTGTTGATCTTCTGCATCTTCACCAAAAGGGCGAATACCTGGACAAAGGGTTAAAAATGTACTTGAAGTTGCATTTTTAATGGCTTGACTCTCAAACGTTGAACAGACAACCCCATCTAAACCATTCTCATAGCTCATTTTTGCAAACTGCTCTGCTTTTTCATCAATACTTTTTTCATAAATGGTCATAAAATTTTCTTCATCAAATGAGGTCAATGCTGTTACTGCCAAAACCAAAGGGCGATTTTCATAAGAAGAGAGTCTCTTCATCACCGTTTTCATGGCTACGGCTCCAGCACTGGCGTGAATATTAAACATATTGACACCCAGTTTGGCTATCTCTTCACTCGCATCTGCCATGGTATTGGGAATATCATAGAGTTTTAAATCTAAAAATATTTTAAATTCTGGATTAATTTTTTTGAGTGCCTCTATAAATGGTTTTCCATCACGAATATAGGTTCTAAAACCCACTTTCATCCAAATATTATACGACTTTAATGATTCTGCTAATGCCAAATTTTCTTTGGCAGATGGTAAATCCAGTGCTACACACAATTCCATACTATATACCCCTAAATAAAAATTGGTATAATTCTACCCTAAAAAACAACAATCAAGGATTAACATGTCAAAAAGATATGACATCTCACAAGAGATACTCGACACATACAATTACGCAAAAGTGAACACAGCAAAAGGTACCATTTGGATAAAACTTTATACCAACGATGCACCCAACACGGTAGCAAACTTTGCTCATTTGGCTGGAGAAGGATTTTATAACAATTTAAAATTTCATAGAGTTATTTCAGGATTTATGGCACAAGGTGGTTGCCCACATTCAGGACCAAAAGGAAATGCACGTATGGCAGGAACTGGTGGACCAGGATGGAGAATAGATTGTGAAACAGATACAAGCCTTGAACCACACCGAAGAGGAACCCTTTCTATGGCTCATGCTGGACCAAATACAGGTGGAAGCCAATTTTTCATTACTTTTGTAGCCACCCCACATCTTGATGGTGTTCATACGGTATTTGGTGCAATTGAACTTGATGATAAAACAAGTTTTTCTGTTTTAGACAGCATCAGACAAAATGATGAAATTGTTTCTATAGAAATAGTAGCCCAAAAAGCATAACATTGACACGTAACTTCCCTTCGCATAAGAGAAGTTACGTCTTAAGAATTGCAAGTAATCACAAAAAAAATATTATATTTTATTATTTACTATGCTATAATATTTCATCTATATAAATAAGGGTATTATGATGAATTTGAAAGCACTATTGAATCCAGCTCTTTATGTCATGAATAAACTCTCATTTAAGAGTAAAATTTTTGTTTCCATATCCATTCTTTTTTTATTATTGATTCTTCCGTCACGTACCATTTTACTCAATTATATCGAAGAGAGCAATACCTATAAAAAACAAATTATAGGATTAGAGTATATTCAGCTTATACAAAATCTTATTAGAACCGTACAAATTCATCGAGCCGATACCAATGGGTATCTTAATGGCAATAAGGAGTTTAAAGAAAAACTCCAACAAAAAGAAGAATTATTTTATTTACAAAAGAGTTCATTACTTAAATATGATGTTCAACAATTAAATATCTTATCGTCTCATAACAATTTTGTCGATGCGGTCAGTGCATTTGAATTGGTCGCTCAAAAAAAATTGGTCAACAGAATAGAAAGCGACACTATCTTTAAAGAACATACCGAAATTATAACCCTCCTACTCAAAAGCATACTCGACATTTCTCAACTGACCTCATTTAATAGCAGTAAAGATTTAAGAGTCAACTATTTAGCAGAAATGATTCAAGATGAACTCCTTGCTATTTATGAATACACCGCCCAACTCCAAGCATTTTCAACAGGGATGTTTAGCAAAGAAACCATGACAACAGACCAAAAAAAAGTACTCTTTTCTCTCTCTACCAACCTTTCTAAACTCCAATCAAATTTAACAGAAAATGAGAGTCTAAAAAAATCACCAAACTATATGCTTTTACAACAACAAACCATAGAAGTCTCTTTTACACTTCAAAAGGTACTTAAAATTATTGATGAAGATGTGATTCTAAACCAAAACTATACCTACAACAGTGAAACATTTTCCAAACAAATTGATTTGGCAATGGGCATACAAGAAGAGCTGTTTAAGATGTTTATCTATACCTACAAAGAGACCATTACCGATTTACAAAACCGATTACAAGAAGACCTTTGGTATGTACTGTTGGGCTTTATCCTGATTCTCCTTCTTGCCTTTTATATTTTTATTGCCTTTTATCAATCCATTACCATAAACTTACGTAAATTACAAAAAGCTTCTGAACTTATCTCAACAGGACAAACCAATATTCATCTCAATGTGACCAAAAAAGATGAAATTGGTGATGCCCTTTTAGCCTTTAATACCATGAGTGACCAACTTAGTGAAAATATCTCTTTTTTAGACAGCTATAAAAAAGCCATTGACAACAGCAGTATTGTCTCTAAAACCGATTTAAAAGGGATTATTACCTATGCGAACGATATGTTTTGTGAAGTCTCTGGATACAGCAGAGAAGAACTTATAGGACGTTCACACAATATTGTACGACATCCTGATATGCCAAAATCAACATTTGAAGAGATGTGGAGAACAATTCAAAATAAAAAACCTTGGAAATCTATTCTTAAAAATCGAAAGAAAAATGGACAATACTACATTGTTGATGCCACCGTTTTACCTATTTTAGACAGTAAAAATGAGATTATAGAGTATGTTGCCGTACGACATGACATTACAGAACTTGAAAAGAGTAAAGAGGAGATTAAAAAACAAAAAATTGATTTACTCACAGGACTTCCAAATAGAAATCAACTGCTTGAAGATTTAAAAACAGCAACCAAACCCATTCTTTGTTATCTTAATATTGATAATTTCTCTGGCTTTAATGATTTCTATGGCTCACCCATTGGTGATAAAATGTTGCTCCATCTCTCCAGCATTCTCAAACAAATTAGAAAAGAGAACAAATCCAAACTCTATAAACTTCAAGCCGATCAATTTATATTGCTGTTTGAGGAGTCTTATCTTGCCCAAGACAATTTTCAATACTTTTTTGAAGAGCTGATTGAACGCATTGAAACAGAAATTGTAGCACCTATTCCTACAAACCGTAACCGTATCTCTATTTCGCTTACAGGAGGAGGTGCGAGTTATGAGGTCAATGATGATTATCAACAACTGCTTCTCTACTGTAATATCGCCAGAAAAAAAGCTCAAAAAGAGCATAAAAAAATTCTATTATTTAATCACAGTATGAGAAAAACCGAAGATTATGCACACAATATTAAATGGATTAAACGCATTAAAGAAGCCATTGATGAAAAACGTATTGTCACCTATTATCAAGCCATTGTTGACAACAAAACAGGTGCTACCAATAAATATGAGAGTTTGGTAAGAATGCTTGATAGAAAGGGACAACCTGTCTCAACATTTTTCTTTTTAGAAATTGCCAAAAAAGCAAATCTCTATCCACAAATAACCAAATTGGTAATAGACCAAGCATTTGAAGCTTTTGCTGATTTTCCAACGTATCAATTTTCGGTTAATCTTACCATTGATGACATTCTCTCCAAAGAGACCACCAATTATATTTATCAAAAACTGGAAAGCTATACCTCTACTCAACGTGTTATCTTTGAAATTACGGAATCCGAAGAGGTACAAGATTATAAAGTGTTAAATGAATTTATCAAACGGGTTAGACAGTACGATGTTCAAATTGCCATTGATGACTTTGGTTCTGGTTATGCCAACTTTGAACATATTTTAAATATTGATGCCGATTTCATTAAGATTGATGGCACATTGGTTAAAAATCTTAGCACTGATGAAAACTCAAAAATTATTACCGAAGCCATTATCTCTTTTTCTAAAAAGCTTGGTCGTAAAACCATTACAGAATTTGTACACAATGAAGAGGTCTATGAAATAGTCAAAGAATTGGGTGCAGATTACTCACAAGGATTTTACTTTTCTATTCCTTCTCCAAAGATAACATAGCCTCTTTGGTGGCTATTTGTTATTTTATATTAGAATAAACTTCCCCTACTTTACAATAAAACAATATAAAACAATACAAAATACTCTAATGCTTTTCTTTTGATTTTTTTATAATTTTCTCTATTTTTGACTTGTTTTTTAAAAAATTACTATGATATACTTTAGATAAAGATTTAATTTATTAACTAAATATTCAGTTAATTTAAAATTAAGAAAAAAATATGGAGACATTATGAAAAAAATTTTTTTAAAAGTAAACTTAATAAGTATGCTTTTTTTACTTTTGCATAGTACTCTCTATGCAGAAACAGTTCCTAATAGCCAACTTGCTTATGATACTGTTTACAGAACAGATAGAGTAGCCGATACCTATTATTTTTTGCTTTTAAGCAAAAATGGTATGTACTATCATCTACGTACCAATAAAACGGAAAATTTAACAGCTACCGAATTAAAATCAGCCTCTTTACTGGATATTTTAAATACAAAACAAGAGTGGGGACAGACTTTTCCCGATAAAGGACAATATACACTTAAAAACGACACCATTTACACCAACCTATTTTGGGATGAAATTAAAGTTCTCGATTCTAAAAAAATAAAATATCTTAATAAAATATTTTCTGTGCAACAATAGCTTCTTTCATCACTATCCACAATTTGTCCACAAAAAATAATTAAAGTTAAATTATTGATTTAAAAAGGAAAGTGATGAAAAATTTATCTCTTCTACTCTCTACCATGGCTTTAGTACTCTTAAGTACAGGATGTACCCCTGTAACCAGTAAATATAGAATACAGGTTGATGCCATTACCAAAACCAACCAAAATATTGCCCCCTCTTCTTATAGTGTAAAACCCTTAAACAGCAACATAGATGCCAATGATTTAAAATTTCAACGTGACAGTCAAGAACTCATTAAGATTTTAAATCAACAAGGATTTACTCCAGCAACCTATTCCAGTTTGGCTCAACAAGTCATCTATTTTGATTATGGTATTCAAAAAGTTAAAGAGAGAACAAGAACCTACGTGGAACCCGATGTACGTGTTGGTTTCTCATGGGGCTTCCCTTATGGTGGATATTATGGTCATCCTTATAGTCCATTTTGGGGTTATTATGGTTATGGAGGAGGTTACAGTTCCGTTTACCGTAAAACCTATATTTATTACAATCGATATATAACCCTACTCGCTAAAGAACAATCAGGTAGAGACTTATGGCGTGTTGATGTTTCAAGTGTGGGTGAATCTCGAAATTTACAAAAGATTCTTCCTCTACTTCTAGAAGCTGCTAAACCTTATATAGGAACCAATACCGCCGAACCTATTGAAGTAATTCTAAAAGAAAAGAGTGACCGAAAAGAATAAATTTATCTTAATTTAATATTAGTATGATATTGTTTCCTTGTTAATAAAAATTATTATTTAAAATACAAGGAAACTAACATGATCGTAACAAATAAAGCTCCAGATTTTACAGCAACTGCCGTACTTGCCAATGGACAAATCGTTAATGACTTTAACCTAATGGAAAACTTAGGTGAAAAAGGTGCTGTCCTTTTCTTCTACCCACTAGACTTTACCTTTGTATGTCCTTCTGAAATTATTGCATTTTCACATAGAGCTGCAGAATTTAGAGAAAGAGGTGTAAATATTATTGGTGTATCTGTGGACAGTCAATTCTCACATTTTGCATGGAGAGAAACACCAGTAAACCAAGGTGGAATCGGTAGAGTTGATATACCACTTGTAGCAGACCTTACCAAACAGATTGCAAGAGATTATGATGTTCTTCTTAACGATGCTGTAGCACTTAGAGGTTCTTTCCTTATTGATGCTGATGGTACAGTAAGACATGCCGTAATTAATGACCTTCCATTAGGAAGAAACATTGATGAGATGATTAGAATGGTAGATACAATGCTTTTTACAAATGAATTTGGTGAAGTTTGTCCTGCTGGTTGGGTCAAAGGTGACGAAGGTATGAAAGCAGATACCGCTGGTGTTGCTGAGTATCTTACAAAACATGCGAGTGAGTTATAATCTTAAACGTGGGCATTCTTGCCCACAAAAAAATATTCAAAAAAATACTTGATCAAAAAGGCTTTATCTCATGACCGATTACATCACTTTACTAAAAAATAATGACTTAAAAGCCACCATACAACGTACCAGTATTTTAAAATCAATCGACCAAGCAGGACACATCAACATTGATGAGATATACGAAGATGTCAGAGAGCAACACCCCACACTTTCATTGGCAACCATCTATAAAAACATCATTTTAATGCAACAAAATAATATCATTATTGAAGTACCTATGAATGGAGAAAAATCTAAATACGAATTAAAAAAAGATGACCATATTCATCTTATCTGTCAAAATTGTGGAAAAATTCAAGATGCTCAATTAAGCCCTAGAACGCAAGAAACGTTGATTATTGAAAACTTTACCCTACGCAATGCACAAATTAATCTTTATGGATACTGTCAAGTATGCCACACCAACTAAAAGAGCAAGCTCTTTTTATTGCTGACGCACACTATCCTCATCATGGGGATATGTTCTTAGAACTACTAAAAAAGATTGAGAATCAAACCATTCAAACCCCTCAACTCTTTCTAATGGGTGACATATTTGACCTACTTTTTGGACACAATAACTACATTAAAACCTTTTCTCTTCAAGCCATTGAACGCATACAAAAACTCTCAAGAAGCATAGAGATAATCTATTTAGAAGGCAATCACGACTTTTGTCTAAAAGAGATTTTTCCAAATGTTAAAGTCTACAGTAGAAAAGAACAACCCATTCATTACAAATTAAAAAATCAAGACATTTACCTCGCACACGGTGACCTCTACCAAACAGGATTTGGCTATAACCTTTACAGTACATTACTAAGAAACAAAACCACACTCACCCTACTAAAACCTTTTCAAAAACAGATTATTAACCATCGAATGAGAAAACTCAAAACAAAAAAAATATGTGGTGATTTTATCCATTATCAAAAAAGATTCGATGCCATACGAAACCACTACCCCAAAAATGCTCTTATTATAGAAGGTCACTTTCATCAAGCAGTGGTGTATAAAAACTATATCTCTCTACCCTCTTTAGCCTGTCAAGGAGAAGTTGGGGTTATTGAAAATGCGGAAATGATTTTTAAAAAACTCTAAAAACCATTACTCTTCTAAGAAAGAGAGTGATATACCCACCAATTATTACAACTTTTTCAAAAACGCAGAAATAATAAAAATGGTCGAACCGTTTACTTTACCTTGAATGTGGGTTGGGTCACCTGCAACCATTCGGATATTTTTAACCGTTGTTCCTTGCTTTGCTGTAAAGTTTGCCCCTTTTACCACCAAGTCTTTGATGATAGAAACTGAATCACCTTCTACTAAAATTGTACCGTTTGCATCTCTGGTTGGTTCTTGGCTTTCATTGGATAAACCCTCTTTGGCCCATGCTTTTACATCATCTTCCATGTACATCATTTCAAGTTGGTCTTGCTTTCCAAGTTTGCTATAAATACGATACGCCATTACTTGAACCACGGGTTCAACACTCCACATACTGTCATTAAGACAATACCAATGAGATTCATTGTCTATTGGGCTATCTATTGTTGCTAAACACGTGCTACAAATTACAATTTCATCTTCTTTTGGTGCTACCGTGTAGGCACTTAAATTCTCTTGTGAACCACAAAGTTCACACTTGAAATCTGCTCTTGTGAATAATGCTTTATCTATACTCATGTTAAACCTTTAAAAAAAATTGCTGTATTATACTTTAATAACCATAAATCGAATAGGTAACATAAAAAATTATCTTCGTTGTCGTATTTGGATACGGGTAATCTTTATAGGCTGTTTTAATTAACTCAATGGTATTTTCATCTAAGGCTCGGTAACCAATTTGTCGTTTTAACCGCAAATTGGAAATATCACCATTGGGATGCAAATCAAAAGAGACCACATTTGTTCCCTCTTGTCCTGTCCGTCCTGCCGATTCAGGATACCCTCTTCTTGTTAACGTATTTTGCGTAATGCGTTGAATCTCATTGAGATTGTCTTCTATAAACTTTTTCTGTGTTGGGGTGAAATTATGAAAACTGCTTCCATAAAGTTGCTCAATCTTTGGATTTGGAAAACTTTGCGTAGGCGTTGAATTACGCGGCGATGGTGTACCCAAAAACGATGCCAAATCGTCCGATTTTTTAACCTCTTCTTTAACAGGTTTTTTAATAAAAGGTTCAGGAATATAGACCATCTCTGGCACTTTTGACTTCACCACTTTTTTTATTGGCGTAGGTTTTGGCTTAATAGGCTTTTTAACTGGCTTTTTTTCGATTGCTTTCTTCTTTACCACTTTTTTTACTGGAGGTTTTGGAAGCGTTATTGGTTGCGTTTCTGTCACCACTTTTTTCACCATTGGAGCAACAGAAGGCACACTTTGAATCGGGTCTGGAATATCACGAATATCTATTTTTATTACATGATTGTTCATTTTTTTAGGAGGTGTCTCTATCTTGGAAAACTGTGTTATAAAAAGCCATATTAACAATAAATACACGAACAAAGAGATACAAAAAGCTATAACAAATCTCATACACCATCACTTCTCTTTGGGGTTAAATTAAAAAAAGAGTATAATCAAAATAAATTTATTTACGATTAAAAAAGGATACTTAATTAATGAGTTATAGTAAAAGTGAAGTAGCATTTAAAGAGGCTTACGAAGTCATTCCTGGTGGAGTTGATTCTCCTGTTCGAGCATTCTCATCAGTGGGTGGTGTACCTGTATTTATAGAACGTGGTGAAGGTGGTTATTTAATTGACATTGATGGAAACCGATACATCGACTTTGTTCAAAGTTGGGGACCACTTATTCTAGGTCATTGCGATAAAGATGTTGAAAAAGCCGTTGTAGACGCGGTAAGCAAAGGGTTAAGTTTTGGTGCACCAACCTTGGGTGAAACCGACTTAGCAACCGAAATAGTGGATATGTTTGAGAGCATTGAAAAAGTACGTTTTGTAAGTTCAGGAACCGAAGCGGTTATGTCGGCGATTCGTTTGGCTCGTGGATATACAAAAAGAGATGACTTCATTAAATTTACAGGCTGTTATCACGGTCACTCTGACTCACTGTTGGTTCAAGCAGGTTCAGGTATGGCAACGTTTGGAAGCCCATCAAGCCCTGGTGTTCCTGCTGATTTAACCAAACATACACTCTTAGCTACTTACAATGATATTGAATCGGTAAAAAAATGTTTTGAACAAAGTGAGCATGGTGTATCGTCAATTATCATTGAGCCAATCGCTGGAAATATGGGGCTTGTTCCTGCTGATGAAGCATTTTTAAAAAAGTTAAGAGCGTTATGTGATGAGCATGGTGCATTACTAATTTTTGATGAAGTAATGAGTGGCTTTAGAGCTTCATTAACAGGATATCAAGGCGTTGGTTTGGTAAAACCAGATATTGTTACCCTTGGTAAAGTCATTGGTGCAGGTATGCCTGTAGGTGCCTTTGGAACACGCAAAGAGATTATGGCACAACTCTCACCAGAAGGTCCAATCTATCAAGCAGGAACACTCTCGGGTAATCCTATTGCGATGGCTGCTGGATTGGCGAGTCTTAAGAAATTAAAAGCCAACCCTGAGATTTATGCTACTTTAGAAAAAAGAGCATTAAGACTGATGGAAGGGTTCAAAGAGGCTTCAGATGCAGTCAATATTCCAATGGTTACCGAAGTACGTGGTTCTATGTTTGGATTCTTCTTTTCTAACAAAGTAGTAAAAAACTTTGATGATGCACTAGCAAATAACACTGTATTATTTGGAAAGTTCCATGGAAAAATGTTGGAAAAAGGTGTCTATTTGGCATGTTCATCGTTTGAGACTGGATTTATCTCTACAGCAACAACAGATGAGATGATTGAAGAGGCAATTTTAATGGCAAAAGAGTCGTTACAAGAGTTAATGGCGTAATTACTTTACAAGATTGAACAACACCTTAGCCAAAAACCCCCCTTAAGCGACCTTTTCAAGGGGATGAATAGCCCCAAGATTGGCAATCTTGGCTGATACCTTCTGAATAAATAAAGATAATGACTATATTTTTGATTTTTTTTGATTTGGTAACACTTTTTTAAACATAATATAATATAGCTCTATAATTCTCATTTCTTTAACAAAACTTTCTCATTTTTTAAGCAAAAAATCAAAAATATGTTAAACTTACTTATTATATTTTAAAGAGTTTTTATGATAATTATTCCTGCACGTATTGGGTCAAGTCGCTTTCCCAATAAAGTTTTAGCTGATATTGGTGGACTACCAATGGTTATTCGTACCGCACAAGCAGTTGCAAGTATTGATAGAGTTACCATTGCTACGGATTCACAAGAAGTTATTGATATTGCACAACATTATGGTATTGATGCCATTATGACTTCAAGTACACACAATTCAGGTACTGACCGCATTTTTGAAGCGGTTCAGAAATTGAAACTTTCAGATAATGAAGTGATTATTAATGTGCAAGGGGATGAGCCTTTTATTGAAAAAGAAGTCGTACAAGCTGTTTTTGATTTAACCCAATCTAACCGTAACAATCCTTTTATTATAATGAACTCTTGTTACAAACTCATAACCAATCCCGAAGCGGATGACCCCAATATTGTCAAATTGGTTACTACAGAACATGATATTGCACTCTATTTTTCACGTGCCAAAATTCCTTATCCTCGAGACCATCACTTTAATGAATATAAAGGACACATTGGTATCTATGGATTTACCAAAAAATCTTTAGAAACTTTTTGTACGCTTGCTCCTGCTCCTTTGGAAGATATTGAAAAATTAGAACAGCTTCGTGCTTTATATTATGGATACAAAATAGCCATGGTCAAAGTAGAAACACAAAGTTTTGGCATTGATACCCCTGTTGATTTGGAAAAAGCACTGTATCTCTATAATTTTAACAAATAAAATCAATAATTTTTCCTTCTATTAATTAATCGTTTATTATTGATTTGCCAATGGTTTACATAAACATCGTATAATACCAACATGAAAGATGTGAATCAAGTTTTTTTTACTCCTATAAACTTGGTTTGCTTTATTGTCATAAATAGTTTTTAAACTATAAATTTTATGATACCTCCTACTCCTCCTGTATATAAATTTATGACAATACTTTCTACTTGAACATCAAAAAAACTTCAAAAAAACCATTTTTATTTCGATTAACAAACCATTTATTTTTGATTTGCCAACGATTTATAAAATTGTTTTA
>DYMW01000049.1 GCA_020721385.1 Sulfurovum sp.
AGATAAGTGTTTAATTGTATTGGAGGTATTGTAGCCACATCAAAATTTGAACCTAATAAAAATGGGAATTTTTAAGAATGTTGGAATAAGAAGAGATAGGATATTAATAGAAAAAGTATGTTAAAATTGTTCATTACTAATTAACAGAAAAGAGACAATATGTTAACCAATTTAATAAAACTAGAAAAAAGAGTCCTAAAAGAGCTAAAAAGTTCCTATAAACGCTATTTTTTTAATACCGTAGATTTTTCATCACAGATAATAGCTGTTGTTGGTTCTCGTGGAGTAGGAAAGACTACTTTTTTATTGCAATATCTAAAAGATTTAAAAGAGCTGTATCCTACCTATAAATCACTCTATTTTTCGTATGATTATCCAACCAATGTTGATATAAAACTTTATGAGTTAGCCGAAGAGTTTGCCAAGGTGGGTGGCGAATATCTATTGCTAGATGAGATTCATAAATATCAAAATTTTGCATTGGATTTAAAAGCTATTTATGATTTTTACCCAAGAATAAAGGTGATTTTTACAGGTTCATGTGCAATTTCTATCTATAATTCTCAAGCCGATTTAAGTCGTAGGGCGGTATTGTATCACATGAATGGTCTCTCTTATCGTGAGTTTTTAGAGTTAACACTACATAAAAAGTTACCCTCTTTTTCATTAGAAGAGATATGCACCAATAGCGTTTCTATAGTTGATAGGTTGAGTGATGAATTTGTACCTTTAGAGTATTTTGGTGAGTATCTAAAGCAGGGTTACTATCCTTTTTATTTTAGTGATAAAAATAACTATTTTAAACTATTAACAGCAGTGGTTAATCTGACAATAGATGTTGATTTGGTGATGTTAGGTTACATCAAGCCCACCTTTGTCAATAAGTTAAAAAAATTACTCAATGTTATCTGTTACAGTAAACCGTTTGAGTTAAATATTACCAAAGTATCCGCCAATATTGAAGTGAGTCGTAACACGCTCTATGCCTATTTAGGGCATTTAGAAAAAGGTGACTTACTAACAGTAGTAGCCGATAACCAAAAGGGCTTAACCGCTTTGAGTAAACCTGAAAAGCTTTATCTGAACAATACAAATCTTAATTACGCTCTTTGTGATGCTCCTGAAATAGGCACGATAAGAGAGGGTTTTTTTGTCAACCAACTTCAAGAGAGCCATCAGATTACTACTTGTAAAAATGGTGACTTTATTGTCAATGGTAAATATACTTTTGAAATAGGTGGGAAAAACAAAGGATTTAAACAGATAAAAGATATAGAAAACGCTTTTGTTGTACAAGATATTGACACCACAGAAGATAATCGAAAGATTCCTCTTTGGTTGTTTGGGTTTTTGTATTAGGGTTCACTATTCTACCCCTCTCAGACACCCCTAATTACTTTTCGGTTATACTTTTTAGCATTAAAAAATAAAGGATTTACAGATGGATTTTACAGAGTTACTAAAAATGGGTGCAGGTATGATACAAAATAACAGTGATGAGGCTACTACAGAATTGGACAGTGAGTCGATTACGAGTGCTTTGGGTTATCTGCTTGGTAGTGATGGTGAAGGACTTGATTTAAGTACATTAATGACAGGATTGTCTGAAAATGGTTTGGGTGCGATTGTGGGTTCATGGTTGGGTTCAGGTGAAAATGAATCAATTTCAGCCGATGCCATTAGTAGTCTATTGGGGTCAGATAAAGTTTCTGAATTTGCATCAAGTTTGGGACTTAGCGAAGAGAGTGCTAAAAATGCGTTGGCCGAAGTATTGCCTAGCATGGTTGATAAAGCGACATCGGGTGGAAACTCTATTGTTGATGATATGTTGGCACACGTTGGTGGTGCAGAGGGTGCCATGAGTATGTTGAGCAAGATGTTTAGATAGTCTTGTTGTAGGTTTGGCGTTGCCAAGCCTATAGTAGCCAATATGCAAAAAATATTTTTTCTTTTTTTATTCCCCTTTTTTTTAACCGCTACTGAACTTAAAATTGCCACGTACAATGTTGAGAATCTTTTTGATATGTATGTTGATGGTCATGAGTATAGGGAATATATCCCCAATAAACATAACTGGACACGCACCACATTGAATAAAAAATTGCTCAATATTTCAGAAGTCATTTGTGATATTAATGCCGATATTGTAGGATTGCAAGAGATAGAAAATGAGAATGCTTTAACCCTTTTACAAAACAGTTTGCGTAGTGTTGGGTGTGCGTATAACTATTGGGCGATTACCCATAAACAAAACTCAACCATTCAAGTGGCTCTTTTGTCTAAAATTCCCATTCAAAGTTCCAAAGATATAGTGGTCAGTCGCGTCTTGGGGCAACGTAATATTTTAGAGGTGAAATACACGATTGAAGGGAATCCTCTTTTTATCTATGTGAACCATTGGAACTCTAAACGTTCTCCTGAAAGCAAACGGATGGTGTCGGCTAGGGCATTAAAAAATAGATTGTTATCGCTACCTAAAGGGGTTGATTATATTGTGTTGGGGGATTTAAATTCAAACTATGATGAATATGCAACAATGGAACCTAAGCACAATGACACCCAAGGAAAAACGGGCATCAACGATGTTTTACAAACGACTTTAAATGGTACATTATTAGACGAAACAGCCATGAAATCAACAGATTTTTTACACTACAATTTGTGGTTGGAGTTGGTCAAGTTTCAACGTTGGAGTCACAATTTTTATGGTAAAAAGCAAGGGTTGGATGTGATTTTACTGCCTCCTTCTTTATTTAATGGGAAAGGGATTGATTATGTTAACAACTCATTTCAAGTCGTTAAACTTCCCTATCTTTTTCATAAAAAAGGGTACATTTATCGTTGGCAATATAGAGCTGAACGTCATTTAGGAAAAGGGTATTCCGACCATCTTCCCCTTGTGGCAACCTTTTCAACCAAGCCTTATATTTTTGAAAAACAACAATCCATGATAGTGGGAAAAATTGAAGATTTGTATACCAAAAATTTGAATAATTCTTTACGCTTAAATGGGGTAAAGGTTATTTTAAAACGTGGGCATCATGCCATTATCAAAGCGTCAAAAGAAGAAAGAGCTATTTTTGTTTATGGAGCCGATGGGTTAGAAGAGGGACATTGTTATGACATTGTGGTTAATAAGATTAAAAGTTATCAAGGGCTTCATGAAGTGGTTGATTTTATCGTAGAGCATGATTATGGAAAAGTTGCTATAGAGGAGTATTTTTATAATAAAGCAATAGATTTTAACAACAAAGTTTTAGAAAACGAAGTGATTCAAAATTTGGTAGGTGTGTATAAAAAAGGTAAATTTTATGTGGGTGAGAAAGGGTATAGAATATTCTTTAAAAATCGAGATTTCAAACCCACCAAGGGAAGCAGACTAAAGTTGAATAGAGTGCAGATAGGATATTATAACGCTTTGCAACTCGTTGTGTGGGATGTAAAAGATATAACTGTATTGGAGTAAAAATGGACTATTTTACATGGGTATTAACGTTTCATATTATGAGTTTTTTAAGTTGGATGGCGATGCTTTTTTATCTACCACGACTTTTTGTTTATCATCAAGAACATTCTGATAAAAAAGAGTTTGTTGAGGTGGTGAAGATTCAGGAGTTTAAGCTTTATACCTATATTGGATTACCTGCGATGTGGGCAACGATTTTAAGTGGAGGGTTAATGCTTTATTTAAAAGAAGGTATTTTTCAGAATGGTGGTTGGATGCATGCCAAATTGTTGGTGGTAGCATTTTTAATTGCTTATAGCTTTTCATTAGAATACTATCGTAAACAAATGGCACAGAATCCAAACTATAAAAGTGGGAAGTTTTTTCGATTTTACAATGAAATACCGACACTTTTATCACTACTTATCGTAATATTTGTTATTGTTAAACCGTTTTAATAAAAAATAAACATAGATTTATGTTATAATCAACTATAGAATTTACTTTTAAAAAAGGAGGTAATATGACATTACCAAACATCAGTATTCCAGAAATACCACTACCATTCGAGTTACCAGAGTTGCTACACCCTGCAATTGTACACTTTATTATTGCGATACCTATTGTGGTTTTATTGTTAGAACTTTATAATTTGGTTCTAAAGCGTCGTTCAATTTCTGTTTTTTCACTCTTTTTATTAATCATTGTCGTAGTAGCAATGGTGGGTGGTTATTTAACAGGTGGTGTTGATGGAAAAGCAGCATGGGATTTACTTGGAACTGAAGGTCAGTCTGAACTTAAAGAACATAAACTTTTAGGAATGTATTTAACCTATGGTGCCTTGGCATTGGTTGCCTTTAAACTATTGTTTATGGCTCTTAGAAAAACCATTGGAAGAGTATTGTTTGTTGTTATTCTTATCGGATTTATCGGTGTAACATTAAAACAAGGTAAAGATGGTGGAGAATTGGTTTATAAATATGGTGCCAATAATGAGATGATTGCTGATTTAAAAGAGAAATATGAAGAACTTCTTGAAAGCAGTAAAGAGGCTCAAGCTACTTCTACGGTTGTACCTACACCAGTAGAAGCACCTAAACCTGTAACCGCACCTACTGCAGTAAAAGTAGAGAGTGTATCAAAAGTTGAAACAAACACTACGGATGATGAGGATAATGACTCTATGTAGTTTTTTTATCTAGGTGAGTTTAACCTCACTTAGATAAACTTTTTAGAATGTTTGGATGCTCTTCCAAATACATGACCCCTCCCATAAACAGACCAATTGTTAAAATTAAGAGAACAATTTTAATCCATGAATAGGGTCTTTCTCCCGTTACTTTCCCTGTTTGAGCATTAATGGCATAGTTATACACTTTATTGTTCCATTTGAATTGGGCTGTCCATACAGGAAAAAGAACATTTTTGTACGTGGTGTTACTGTATTGGGTGTACATTTGGTTAATTTGTTGTTGGTCTCCCCCTATTTGATACTTAATGTCTTGGCGTATAATGGTATTCATTTTAAGCTTGGCAAATTCAAAGCCATTATCAAGCCCAATCGTATACTCTTCAGATTCAAAACCAGAAAGATATTTTTCATTAAAAGGAATGAGTTTTTCGGTATACCAAGGGCTTAAATTGTCCAGTATCGTATGGGAAATGGTTGTAGATGCACCAATGGTAATGTCATCAAAAAAATTTTGAACATGACCTGAAACGGGTGTCCAGTGAATGCGTGGCTCTTGTACGGTTCGACGTTCTTCTCGCCCATTGACAATGACCGTACGTTCAACTTGAACATAGTATATATCGCCTCGTTGACCTTGATAGTTGGTATGGGTTTGGCTATCATACGTCCAATAAGGCAGATAATAGCCTTTGAGTTTTTCATTTCCATGTACAAATTGTTGAAGTTTAGAGGGGGCAAACCAGAGTGAACCCACCCATTTTTTAAACTTTTCTTGTGCTTCTTTTTGTGTTAAAGTAAAAGGAAGCAATGATTTTGGGGTTATCTCTTTGACAAATTCAGTAATGGCAGGAGTGTTACAATAAGGGCAATTAGAGCTAACAGAGTAAGGCGTAAGGGTAAATGTTCCTCCACACTTGTTACAGGTTATCTCTTTATTAATTTCTTTGGATGAATGGCTTTTTAGAAACCTGAGTGCTTCTTGGAAATCATACTCTTCTATTTTTTTAGTAGAAGATGCAATCGTCTCTTGTGTTGAACAAAATTCACACTCTAAAGAGTTGTTTAAAGGGCTAAACCGTAAAGGTGCCCCACAATTTTTGCAGGTAAAGTTAATGGATTGAAATTTCACGGTTGAGGAATAGGTGGTGGTGTACTGTTAAAATAGTGTTCAAAAACGCTTCTTGCTTCTACCCAATTTTGTAGTCCTTCTGTCCAAATAAGTGTATCTTTTTGAATGAGACCTTGTTTGATATAGAGTTGTATGGTACGCACATCATAAGGTCCCTCTTGAACATTTTCAAGGGCTACATGATACATGGTACTGTTGCGTGTTGGTAAAGGTGGAGGGGTATTTTTATTGGTAGCATTATTATTCATTTTTTCTGTCATTTGTTGCCCCAATGCCAATCCTGCTCCCATGCCAACCATATCACTGATGCTTCCTTTTCCTGAACCTAAAGCTTCACCTGTTTGGTATTGAATATGGGCATCAAGATTGCCTGTGACTTCACGACTGGTGCGTTTGTCAAGTGCTGCTTCAACATTTTCAGGAAGTGAAATGTTCTCAACCAAAATTTTGGTTAACTCCAATCCATATTCACCAAAATAGGGAGCAATTTTTTTAAAGATATAGGTTGAAAAATTTTCATAGTTTGATGCCAAATCAAGAACAGGAATATTACTTTCTCCTAAAATGGTAGCAAATTTAGAGACAATAAGGTTGGTAAGTTGATGGTCAATCTCATCAACAGTAAAATGATGGTCGGTACCCACAATTTCAGTCATAAACTGTTTTGGGTCGGTGATACGAATTTCATACGTTCCAAAGGCTCGAAGTCTTACCATTGAAAATTCAGGGTCACGTACCATAATCGGATTTTTGGTTCCCCATTTTAAATTGGTAAACCGTTTGGTATTAACAAAATAAATTTCGGCTTTAAATGGTGAGTTAAATCCATGATGCCAATGTTGCAATGAGGTCATAATGGGCAGGTTCTTGGTCTCAAGCTCATAGATTCCCGCTCCTAGTACATCTGCAACAATTCCTTCATTGACAAAAATGGCCATTTGTGATTCGCGTACCGTTAATTTGGCTCCATATTTTATCTCGTTGTTGTGGCGTGGAAAGCGATAGACCATGGTATCTTGTGAATCATCCATCCATTCGATAACGTCAATAAATTGACCAAACATCCAATCAAAAAGTCCCATTGTTTATCCTTTCGTTATCTCTTCAGTTGTTTTTTCAGTTTGTTCAGGAAGGGCTTCGGCTTTGGCTTTTACTGCTAAAATTGCCTCTTTTAACTCTTGTTCGGTTTTATTCAGTTCAATTAAAGCGTTGGCTCGTGCTTCTTTGCCTTGTTCGGCAATATCTAATGAATCGTTTAGGGTATTAATGAGGGTTGTATTGGCAATTTTAATGCTCTCAATATCAAAAACACCACGCTCCATCTGTGTACGTACTTCACGGTTGGCTTCTCGTAGACCTTCGGCATTTTTCTCTAACAGTTCATTGGTTAAGTCACTGGCATCTTTTAGGGCTTTGGCAGATTCATGACTTCTAAAAATGGTGACCGTTTGTGCGAGTTGGTTTCTCCATAATGGAACGGTGTTTACCAATGTGGAACTGATCTTATTAATGAGTGATTTATCATTTTCTTGAATGAGTCTGATGCTTGGTAACGATTGCATGGCAACTTGTCGTGAGAGTCTTAGGTCATGTATTCGTCGCTCTAAATCATCAGAAAAACTTCGCATCTCTTTAAGCTCTTGAATCGCCATCATCTCATTGGTTTGAGCTTTTTCTTCATAGGTTGGAAGAATGGTTGCCGTTAACTCTTTGGCTTTAATCTCTCCTGCTTCAATATAGAGTTCGAGTTTTCTAAAATAGGTCAAGTTGGCTTCATAAAGTTTATCGAGTGCAACCACATCGGTCATGAGTTGACTTTTATGTTTTTCAAGATTATTGGCAATCATGTCAATTTGGTCTCGAACTTCCTCATAGCCTTGTAAAAATTTTACCAATGGTTTGGTGCCTCCAAACAGGTTTTTGTACCAAGGCAGTTTTTTATTGGGGTCTAGCTCTTCAATATCAAAACCTTTAATAACGGCAACCATTTCATTGAGAACAGCTCCAGCTCTTCCTGTGTCTTTGTTTTTAACCCCATCAATCATACGGTTTGAAATCTCATCAAGCTCTTCTTGGGCTGAAGCTCCAAAGTAGATAATGGAGTTTCTATCATTAAAATCCAACTCTGTTAGGGCTTTTTCCAATTGGCTCTGCTCTTGGGGCATCACATTTGGTAAATTGGCATTGATGTCACCTGAAGTTGACTCTATACTGGTTTCTATAATCTCTTTTATTTGTGGTTCCATTTTATATATCCTTATTAATTTTTTATCTGTTCTTGTAAAACATCAATCTTGACATCTAAATCAAAATTATTGTTCTTTTTAAGTCGTATTAGCTCTTGGTCAAATTTTTGTTCGACATCTTTAAGCAGTTGGTGTAGTCTGGTTTTGGTATCACTGTTTATCTCTTTTTCATCCATAGAGGTATATGAGTTGGTGACTTTTTCTAACCCATCAATATAAACAATTAAAAATTTACGAGCCACACGAATATCTTTGGGATCTTCTTGCAAGGTGTCAATAATGGTTTGAGCTTTTTGGACAGCTTTATCAAGTTTGGCATACAACATGGGGTCGTTTGTTATTTTTTCCATGTGACTCTCAATACCATCAAGTTGATCTTGTGCTTCTTTAATGGTTTGAAGCACCAATTCAGCCGAAATGTCACCAATATTTTCTAGTTTGTCACCTCTTGGGTCAAATCCATAAAATAAAAAATATCCAACGGTTGAGATAAGTGCCAAAAAGATTCCTATCAGGAGAGGTTTACCGCCAACCATAGATGCTGTAAAGAGTGTTGAAAATCCCAAGAGTAATCCTGCCATCATTTTATAAGGTTTTTGGGGTGCTTTGGTGAGTTTGGCTTGATGGTATTGGGCTTCTTTTTCCAATCCAAAACTGTTGAGTTTTGCGGTAGCAAAAAAGAGTCCAAAAGCAATGAGATTAAGAACAAATGCTGAAATATTGCGTTGCATGAGTGCCAAGATAATGGCTAAAAAAAGAGGTGCTAAAAAGATATAAAGCAGATATCCCTTTTTTGTTTTATATGCCATAGAAGTGTTTAGTGGATTGTAGCGTTTTACTTTTGCCATGGTTTATCCTATTAATTTGGCAAGAGGATACCATACGGTGAGTCCTGCTGAGAGAAGAATAAATAAAAAACCGAATAATTTTTGCAAAGGCATTTCCTTTTTAAAATAATAATTTATGTTTTATTTTATCATAATTTACTTATGAGTTTCCATTAAATTAAAGAGGAAGAATCAATAGTTGTTTTTTTAGAAAAACTTCATAATTTTTTACTATAATGCCTTTATTCTAATGAAAGGTTTTTTTAATTTGAAAAATATAACTCAAAGTAAATTAATTGTTATCGTATCCCTCTTTTTAGTTGTTTTTTATAACTATTCATTTTTTACAAATACTTTGGAGATTTATCCTTTAACGGTCGAAAATAGTGGATTTTTATTCTCATTGGGGGTTGTTTTAACCGCTTTTATTGTCGTGTTATTGACCTTGCTAAGCTCTCAATGGACAACCAAACCCATTATTATCATAATCTTCATCGTCTCTTCTTTGACCACCTATTTTATGAATACCTATCATGTGGTGATTGATGAGAGCATGATTCAAAACACGATGCAAACCAATATGAAAGAGTCCATGGACTTATTGTCGCTTAAGCAGGTTTTGTATTTTGTATTGTTGGGGATATTGCCCTCGTATTTGGTCTACAAAACCAGAATAAATTATCGACCGTTTAAAGTTGAAGTGTTTGCAAAACTAAAATTGTTGGGCATCTCTCTTTTTGTAATGGTGGTGTTGATTTTTATTTTTAGTAAATACTACACTTCATTTGCAAGAGAGCATAAACCGTTACGTTACTATACCAATCCGACGTATTGGATATACAGCATTGGGAAATATATTAATTTAACCGTTAGTAGTGGACCAATTGACGTTCAAGCCATTGGATTAGATGCCAAAACAGTCACCTCAATTAATGCACCTAAAAAACTAACAATTATGGTGGTGGGTGAAGCAGCAAGAGCGGACAGATTTTCATTAAATGGGTACAGCAGAGAGACCAATCCTCTGTTAAAAAAAGAGAATATTGTTAACTTTTCAAAGATGTATTCCTGTGGAACGTCTACGGCCGAATCGGTACCTTGTATGTTTTCGGTGTATGACCGAGGTGATTACAGTTATAAAAAAGGAATTTCAACCGAAAATGTGTTGGATGTTTTAACACATACCAATGAGGTTGAAGTACTCTGGCGAGACAACAACTCCGATTCAAAAGGGGTGGCTATTAGAAATACCTATGAAGATTTTAAAACAGCTAAGAACAATACCATCTGTGAAGCAGATGAGTGTCGTGATGAAGGAATGTTGGTAGGGCTTGATGGCTACATTAAAACTCATCCCAATAAAAACATTTTAATTGTTTTACACCAAATGGGAAATCATGGACCCGCTTACTACAAACGTTACCCAAAATCATTTGAAAAATTCACCCCAGTTTGCCAAACCAATCAACTCGAAGAGTGTACCCAAGAAGAGATAGGCAATGCGTATGACAATGCAATTTTATACACCGATTATTTCTTAGCCAAAACCATTAATTTCTTAAAACCTTATAGTAAAAGCTACCAAACAACCATGATATACATGAGCGATCACGGTGAAAGTTTGGGAGAAAATGGACTCTATTTACATGGACTTCCTTACTTTATGGCACCTGATGCCCAAACACATATTGGAGCGTTTATATGGTTTGGAGAAAACAATAAAAAAGAGGTTGATGCCAACAAAGAGTATTCACAAGACAATCTTTTCCATACGTTATTAGGCGTGTTTGATGTGAAGAGTGAAGTCTATAATAGAGATATGGATATTTTGAAGTGATAACCTTTTGGATATTATCTGTTATAATTTAACCATGAAATTAATACCCACAAAGAACCAAGCCATTATCAATATACTTCAAGAGTACTTTCGCAACCAATCTTTTACGTTTGTACTTCTCTTTGGTTCGTATGCAAATGGAACACAGAGTGAGATGAGCGATATTGATATTGGTCTTTTTTTTAGTGAAGAGGTGGACTATATGGAGTTAGGCTATCATACAGCCAAACTCTCTTCACTGCTTGATAAAAAAGTAGACCTTATTAGTTTAAATGACCTGTATAAAAAAGACCCACTTATCGCCTTTGAGATTTTAGATAACCATCAATGTTTGGTGTGTAACAATCAAGAAAAATATATCCGTTTTAAAACAGTTACTCAACTGGCCTACTTAGATAATAAACCTTTAATCGAACTAAACCGAGCCAATCTTTTAAAGCGAATAGAACAAAAAAACACGATAGGAAAACGAAATTATGTTAGAGAGAATTGAACAGTTAGAAGAGAATATTGCTCATTTAAAAAAGATGCAAGAACAGATGAGTATTGAAAATATTGAAAATAATAAATTTGATGAATGGTCACTGCGTTATGGGATTTTTGAGTCAATACAGATTGTCATAGATTTAGCTTGTCATCTCTCTAGCAGATACAATCTTGGTACAGCCAAAACGTACACAGCGTGTATAGAAAACCTTCAAAAAGAGAAGTTTATCTCTTCTTCACTTGCAAAAAGTCTCATTTCGGCTATAGGATTGCGTAATCTTTTAATTCATGAGTATGTTAGAGTCGATACCAAACAACTTTATGGTTTTTTGGCATTACGAGATGATTTTTCTCGTTTTATTGATGAGGTGAAAGCGTTTTTGTAGGGGGTATTTTTGTACAATTTAATTGGAAGTGGAGACTTTTCTAATAAACAAAAAGAGGGCTGTTGAAAACCCTCTTTTTTTCTCTTTAAAAAACCAAACTGGCATTATGAGCAACTTTAATCCAATACCCTTC
>DYMW01000050.1 GCA_020721385.1 Sulfurovum sp.
GTATTGATGGTAACTTTAATATGGTGATAATACATGGTAATAATCTCTTTACTTATAGGATTGAAGCAAGAGATTATAACATAAGCCTAAGAACATTATAAGCCTACTGTTTCATATTTAATAACAGATAAGGTATAATCCAACCAATTACACGAAAAGAGAAGAAAATGACTAAAAATACATTATTGAAAGAGATACCTTTAGAACAAACCGTCTACATTCCAAAACCAAGCCCACATGACCCTGATGTTAATGGACATTTTGGTATTTATGGTGGGCGTTTTGTACCTGAAACACTCATGCCAGCATTAGAACAACTACGCCTTGATTATGAAGCGGTACGTTTCGATGAAGATTTTTGGAAAGAGGTAGATTACTACTACAAAAACTATGTGGGTCGTCCATCGGCTCTCTACTTTGCTGAAAATTTATCCAAAGAACTAAATGCCAAAATCTATCTAAAACGAGAAGATTTAAACCATACAGGTGCACACAAAATAAACCATACGATTGCCCAAGCCATCTTGGCTAAACGGTTGGGTAAAAAGAAGGTTATTGCCGAAACAGGTGCAGGTCAACATGGCGTGGCAACGGCAACGGTTGCTGCGTTGTTTGGTTTGGAGTGTGAAGTCTTTATGGGTGCCAAAGATGTGGCACGTCAAGAGCTGAATGTGTTTAGAATGAAACTGCTTGGAGCCAAAGTTCATGCGGTAGAATCAGGAAGTAAAACCCTCAAAGATGCCATGAACGATGCCATAAGACACTGGGTAACCAATGCTCGTGATACCTATTATATTATAGGAACCGTTGCAGGACCTCACCCGTATCCGATGATGATTCGTGATATTCAATCGATTATTGGTTGGGAAGCCAAAGCACAACTCAACACGGTTGCGGGATGTCTGCCCGATAAAGTCATTGCGTGTATTGGTGGTGGGTCAAATGCCATGGGTATCTTTAGCCACTTTTTAGAAGATGAAAGCGTAGAGTGTATCGGTATAGAAGCTGGTGGTTTGGGACTCGATAGCAAACATGGCTGTTCCCTTGAAAAAGGAAGCCCTGGGGTATTACATGGACAATTAAGCTACCTACTGCAAGATGAAGATGGACAAATTCAAGAGGCACACTCCATCTCGGCTGGTTTGGATTACCCTGGAATTGGACCTGAACACGCGTATTTAAAAGATAAAAATATCGTTACCTATAACCATGTGACCGATGATGAAGCACTCGATGCGTTTGCATGGTTATCACAAGCCGAAGGAATTATTCCTGCTTTTGAGAGTTCACACGCCATTGCCTATTTAAAAAAGATGAAAAAAGAAGATATTCAAGGTAAAACCATTTTAGTCAACCTCTCGGGTCGTGGCGATAAAGACATGATACAAGCCAAAGAGATTTTAAAAGAACAATTTAATAGTAGGAAAAAATAATAATATGAATTTTGAACTAACCATAAGCCCAATAAATGAGATAGAGTCGGCATTAGAGCTGATTATTGTCGCCAATAAAAATTTTAAACACCATTTTGTACAAGATAAAAAACTCCTCAAAAAAGTAGGCTTTTTAGGAGAGCAGGATGAGACCTGTCTGCTTGTTGAAAAAGACCGACTCTATGTAGGTGTTGATGCCATTAACGGTGCCAATGTACGAACAGCCGTTGCCACAGCTGTAAGAGGAATAAGCGGTACACAATACAAAAGCCTAAAAGTTGCTTCTTATATGAATAATGCAAAATGTACCGCTGTTTTAAGAGCCATGGTAGAAGGGTTTATTTTAGGAGCATACAGTTTTGATACCTACAAAAGTACAAAGAGCAAACGTACCCTTAAAGAAATTATCATTTCACTAGAAGAGTACCATGGTTATGAACTTGATATGGAAAAATGTGCCATATCCCTTAACAATGGACAAATAACCGCTGAAGCAACCAACTTTACCCGTGACATTGTCAACACCACACCAGATGATTGTTACCCTGCTGTCATGGCTGAAATTGCTGAAACTTTGGCAAAAAACAATGGGTTAACCTGTAAAGTCTTAAAACCAAAAGAGCTTAAAAAAGAGAAGATGGAGACACTACTTGCCGTGGCTCGTGCGAGTCGTCATACCCCACGAGTCATTCATTTAAGTCATAAACCTGAACATCCAAAAGCCATTGTCACCTTGGTTGGAAAAGGATTAACCTATGATTCAGGTGGATTGAGCCTTAAACCATCAGACTATATGGTCACCATGAAATCGGACAAAAGTGGCGGTTCTGCTGTTTTAGGCATTATGAAAGCGGTCAGTGAAATGAATTTGCCAATCGAAGTGCATGGGTTTATTGGTGCAGTTGAAAACATGATTGGAGGTGATGCCTATAAACCCGATGATGTATTGGTAGCCAAAAATGGAAAAACCATTGAAATACGCAATACCGATGCCGAAGGGCGTTTGGTTCTAGCCGATGTGCTTTGTTATGCCCAACAAGAGGTTCAAGCGGACTATATTTTTGACTTTGCAACCCTAACAGGTGCTTCGGTTGTGGGTGTGGGTCACTATACCTCAAGTATTATGGGCAATGCAGATCTTCCCAAAGATGCCATTATTACAGCATCCAAAAGTGCTGGTGAATTTGCCACAAAACTGGACTTTAACCGTTATTTAAAAAAATCTCTTAAAAGTGAAATTGCTGACATTTGTAACATCTCCAATACCCGTTATGGTGGAGCCATCACAGCAGGTCAATTTTTAGAAGAGTTTATTGACAAAGAGCATAAAGAGAAATGGGCACATATTGACATCGCAGGTCCTGCCTTTGTAGAACATATTTGGGGTGAAAATCCTCATGGTGCATCAGGTGCAGGTGTGCGTATGATGTTAAGATTCTTAGAAAAATTAACGAAAGAGAAAAAATAGATGAAACAGCACATACTACTCAATAAAGAAACGTACAAAAAACTCTTTTATTTTACAGCGTTGGCAGTTTTTATATTGGCAGTTATACCCAATGATCATATGAGTTGGAAATTTGACTATGCCGATAAAGTCAAACACTTTACCGCATTTTTTATACTCTCATTCCTACTCAATCGTGCATCATCCACCATGACACACCGTTTACGAAACATGGTAGCATTGCTTCTTTTTGGGATATTTATAGAAATTGTACAAATGTATGTTATCTATAGAAGCTCTTCCATTTATGATATTTATGCCGATATAGGAGGGATTTTACTCTTTCAAGGTCTCTTTTCACTTTATAAATTTTTTAACGAAAGAGATGTAAAACAAGAGAACGCTTCATAAAAACGCCAACTAAAAAAGAAGAGAGCCAATAATAACCCTCTCTTCACCAATGTTTGGATAAAATTGCACTCATTTGTAAAGAGACATTATATTAAGGAATACCATGGGATTAAGCATAGGACTTGTAGGATTACCAAACGTAGGTAAATCAACCACATTTAACGCCCTAACCAAAGCACAAAACGCAGAGAGTGCAAACTACCCCTTCTGTACCATCGAACCCAATAAAGCCGTTGTACCTGTACCTGATGAACGATTAGAAGCATTGGCAAAAATTGTTAAACCAGAGAGAATTCAATATTCGACCATCGACTTTGTAGACATTGCAGGACTTGTTAAGGGTGCGAGTAAAGGCGAAGGATTGGGAAATAAGTTTTTATCGAACATCCGTGAAACTGAAGTTATCTTACACATTGTACGATGTTTTGAAGATGACAATGTGGTGCATGTTGAAGGTTCTATTGACCCCATTCGTGATGTTGAAATCATTGAACAAGAACTTCTTTTTGCCGACTTGGATGCGGTTCAAAAACGTATTGATATGTTGGGTAAAAAAGCTCGTGGAAATGACAAAGATGCCAAAGCCCAATTGGTGATAGCAGAAGAACTTATTTTACACATTGCTGAGAACAATCCTGTCTCTACCTTTGCGGGTATTGATAGTGAGGAATTTCTTGCCATCAACAAAGATTTACGTCTACTAACCTCTAAAGAGATTATGTATGGTGCCAATGTTGATGAATCTGGACTAGAAGAAGACAATAAATATGTTCAAGCATTAAAAGCCTATGCAAGTGAGCGAAATTCAGAAGTGATTAAACTCTGTGCCAAAGTAGAAGAAGAGATGGTCGATTTTGATGATGAAGAACGAGAAGAGATGTTGGCAGACCTTGGCGTAACCGAAAGTGGACTTGACCAAATTATTCGTAAAGGTTTTCACAAACTTGGACTTATGAGCTACTTTACTGCTGGAGTTAAAGAGGTTCGTGCATGGACAATTCGTCAAAATACCACCGCACCTAAAGCAGCAGCAGTGATTCATAATGACTTTGAAAAAGGGTTTATTCGTGCCGAAGTAATTGCCTATAATGACTTTATTACATTTGGTGGTGAAAGTGGTGCCAAAGAGGCAGGTAAAAGCCGTCTTGAAGGTAAAGAGTACATTGTACAAGATGGTGATGTTATGCACTTTAGGTTCAATGTGTAATGTCCACCAATAAGTTTTCAAGAGTACCTGTTGGTTGTAACAATGACGAGTGTCGCGAACATCAAAACTGTTTGCGTTTTGAAGCATGGAAAGAAAACGCCATTGAACGCTTTAAGCGATTCAATGGCAGTAAAGAAAAAGGCTGTGGAAAATTTATTGCTAAGCGTTAAACATACTCAATGGGGTCAATGACTCCAGCCTCGCTAAACCCTTTTAAACGTAACCGACAACTGTCACACACCCCACACGCTCTGTCTTCATTTTTATAACAACTCCATGTATCTTGAAGTGGCACATTTAATGCAATGGCTTTTTGAACAATCTGCTCTTTTTTCAAGTGTACCAAAGGCATTCTGATGGTCAACCTTGTCTCCTCTTTCGTACCCAAATTAATCGCTTTCTCCATCGCCCCAATGTAACTCTCTCTGCAATCAGGATACCCTGAACTGTCCTCTTCAACCACCCCAATAAAGAGGGCTTCTGCACCATGTTTTTCAGCAATCGCCGTAGCAATCGAAATAAAAATACCATTTCTAAACGGTACATAAGTAATGGGCACTCCTGCTTCAATTCCTCCTGTGGGAACTTCTAATGAGTTATCCGTTAATGCCGAAGCCCCTATCTGTTTAAAAAAGTCTAAATCTATCTCATAAGCGTCAACACACGCTAACTGTTGGGTAATTTTTCTAAAAGATTCCAACTCTTTTTGTTGGGTTCTTTGCCCATAATTAAAGTGTAAAGCAATCAGTTCATACCCCTCTTCTTTTGCTATTTTTGCACTTAAGGCACTGTCCATGCCACCAGAGATAATGGTTACTGCTTTTTTCATAATAATTGATACCTTTTTTAAACACATTTTACCAATAATTGGATAAACTTTGTACCATGTTGACTATAGAAAACCTTACTGACCTAGAGATTAATATCGACCAATTAGAGACCATTGCAAAGCGTGTAACATCCAAAGAGATTGACCTGACGATATGTTACAATCCTTGCATTCAAGAATACAATGCCCAATACCGAAATAAAAATAAACCCACGGATGTTTTGAGCTTTCCTGTAGAGAGTGATTTTGAACATGAGCCTTTAGGCTCTATTGTTATTTCTGCCGATTTTGTTCGGCAAAAAGCATTAGAATTTAACCATAAAAATGATGATGAATTTGCCCTGCTCTTTATTCATGGTCTACTGCACCTTTTAGGCTATGACCATGAACTTGATACAGGAGAGATGAGAGCCAAAGAGACGGAGTTGATTCATGCTTTTCATCTTCCAAAAAGTTTAATTATACGCACCGAGGAGAGTTAATGGATTTTGTTATATTTATATTGGCAATGGGTGGGCTAATATTTGGTTCCGACTTTATTATTAACGAAAGTGAACGGATTGCTTTACGTTTTAATATTTCCGAATTTGTCATTGGCTCAACACTCATTGCCATAGGAACAAGCCTTCCTGAAATGGCTGCGAGTGTTGCGGCAAGTTTGGACAACAAACCCGAAATAGCCATTGCCAATGCGGTGGGAAGCAATATTTTAAACATTACGCTGGTTTTGGCTATTGTTTTTATTGTTGCCAAACGCTTTACCCCTGAACGTGATTTTTTTGCCAAAGACAGCATTTGGGCATTAATTCCTATCTTAATCTTTTTACTCATGGGCGTAGATGGCGTTATTTCAAAATTTGATGCCATCCTTTTACTCTTTTTGATGTTTGCTTATTTACTTTTTCTTATCCAAGACTCTAAAGGATTAAGCATTAAAAATATTGATGAGTTTAGAGAAAATTTTTCATGGATAAAAAGTATTACCTTACTGATTGTTGGTTTTATTTTCGTGATAATTGGTGCACATTTTGCGGTTGATTCTGCCTCGAATATTGCTGTAAGGTTTGGTGTAAGTGATTGGATTATTGGGGTAGTTTTAATCAGTTTTGGTACTTCCCTACCAGAATTGGTCGTCTCTGTTTCGGCGGCGATTAAAGGCAAAGTAGACATGGCGATTGGAAACATAATCGGTTCCAATTTGGCCAATATCACGATGGTTATCGGTATTGCCGCATTGGCAGGAGAGCTTAAAATATCGTTATTAACCTATGCCTTTGATTTATCATTGATGACCGCTGCCACGCTGATGTTAATCTTTATTACCGCCAACAAACTTTACAGTAGACCTGCGGGGATTAGCTTACTTATTCTGCTTGGACTTTTTATGCAAAACACCGTTAATCAAATGGGTACTACTCCTATATTGCCATAAAACGGCTGCTATGATGTAACACCCACACCAACCCCTCTTCTTTGGTTGCAATACTGCCTTCTATTTGAGCCGTATACGCTCCATCTAAAAGCAATTTAAAAGCGGTTGAGGGTTTTAACCCCAAAGCAATCAAATCACGCCCTTGAATAAAGGGTTTAGGGGGATGATTTAAAATCTCTAATGCCCTTGCTTCTGCCAACAACCAATCCCCTGCTTCATACTCACCACTTAATGCCTCTTGGGTTGTACGTCCTAAAAAATCGGCTCTAGCCACGGTTACCAACGCTTCTATGTTGACTTTAAGTGAGAGCCTACGAATGGTGCTGTTCTTAGCTTTATTTTTAAAGTAAATAGAGGGGGCTAAATGGTATTCGACCAAAGGTAAAACCGATTGAATCAAATCATGCTCATTGGTGATTCGATATAAAAACTTTTTAGTTGGTTCTACCCCTGCTTTTTCATGACCAATTGCTGTAATTTTATCAGGCATTATTTGGGTATGGGTTGCCTTTCCAAAATCATGACACAATACACCAAACATCATTTTTAAATCATGTTTCTCATTGCCTGTTTTAAATGTTACCATTTTATCAACTGCCATTAAAGTATGCGTCCAAACATCTCCTTCGGGATGCCATTGTGGATTTTGAGGTACACCAATGAGTGCTTTAAGTTCAGGAAAATAGTCTAAAATATTCAATTCCCGCATTAATTCAAACCCCATAGATGGTTTGGGTGATTTTAACAACAACTTTGTAAATTCAGTATAAATCCGCTCTTTGGGTAACTCTTCTAACATCTTCTGCTCGACCATTTGCTTACAAAGTTCAAATGTTTCATCGGCTAATCTGTATCCAAATCTGGCACAAAACTGCACTGCTCTATAAACCCGTAAAGAATCTTCTATAAAAGTTTCGCTTTTAATGTGTCGCAAAAGCTTCTTTTGTATGTCTTCTCTGCCACCATAAGCATCAATAAACGTTTGTCTTTCTATATCATATCCCATTGCATTAATGGTAAAATCACGTCGTCTACTTGCCTCTTTAAAACTCATACTTCCATTGGTCGTTACCAAAAAACCATCATGCCCTAATGCTACTTTTTGTTCGGTTCTAGGAAAGGAAAAATCGTACTCTTCCCCATCATAACTAAATTTCAAAACCCCAAAACTCTTCCCCACCAAATTAACTGAACCATAATTGTTCAGTATCCCTTCTAATGTATCCATGCTTTCTAATCCATAAACTTCCACATCATAATCTTTAATCGGAAGTTCTAAAAAATGGTCACGAATGGCTCCACCTACCACAATAGCTTTGGCATTTTCACGCTTTAATTGTTCTGATATTGTTTTTATTATTTCAGGTATTTTCATTCTTTACTCATCTTTTATAATCTTATTGTATTATACGTAAAATATCCAATTAGACAAAGTAGTTAGCATGAAAAGAATAGCCATCAGTATCGGTGACCTTAATGGCATTGGTCTACAACTCGCTTTAGAAAATCACGAAATCATTAAAAATGCTGTTGAACCCCTCTATTGTATTGATTATAATATGTTAGAACAAGGTGCCAAACTTTTAAATATTCCGATTCCCAATGACTTTAAATGCGTACAATTTATAGGAGATACTTTTACCATTAAACCATCCAAAGTAACCAAAGAAAGTGGTGCTTACAGTTTTGCTTCCTTTAAAAAAGCCGTTGAGTTGAGTAAAGAAGGGATGGTTGATGGGATTATGACGCTACCCATTCATAAGAAAGCATGGGAGTTGGCAGGAGTTGAATATAAAGGACATACCGATGCATTAAGAGACTTTTTTAAAACCCATGCCATTATGATGTTGGGATGTCCTCAAATGTATGTGGCACTCTATACCGAGCATATTCCACTGCATCAAGTCGCTTCTGAAGTGCGTAATGTTGCCAAACTTTCACAGTTTCTGATTGATTTTTATACCACCATTAGAAAACATTTAAACCATAAAAAAATAGCACTTTTAGGGCTTAATCCACATGCAGGTGATGAAGGTGTATTAGGAAGTGAAGAGGAGCAAATTAAAGAAGCTATTATAATAGCCCATCAAACGATTGGAAAAGAAATCTATACCAACCCCTTGGTACCAGATGTTGCGTTTACCCCAAACAACCGTAAAAACCATCAATACTTTGTTGCCATGTACCATGACCAAGGATTGGCTCCACTTAAAGCCCTCTATTTTGATGAAGGGATTAACATCTCTTTAAATCTTCCCATTATTAGAACATCGGTCGATCATGGAACAGCATTTGATATTGCCTATAAAAATATAACGTTAAACAACCTAAGTTATCTCAACGCCATTACTTATCTAAGAACCACCTGATTACGCCCATTCTCTTTGGCGTAATAGAGGGCTTTATCAACCCGTTCTAAAATGGTCATTTGTGAATCTTTGGTCTTGAATTCGGTCACTCCAAAACTACAACGTACCTCATTTACCACATCAAAAGTATAATTCTCTACCTCTTTTTGCAAACGTGAAGCCAATTTTATGGTCTCTTCGGCTGTTGAAAATTGAGCAACAATAATAAACTCTTCACCACCCCAACGGGCAAATATATCGGTTTCACGCAGATTCATATTGACCAATCGTGACAACTCAATCAACACTTTATCCCCAACATTGTGTCCATAGTTGTCATTAATCAATTTAAAGTGGTCAATATCAAAGAGTATAACTGAAAATTTTTCTCCATAACGATTGGCTTTGTAAAAAACTTCAGGGAAAATTTCATTAAACTTCACACGATTATAAATCTTGGTCAAAGCATCATAATCCGCCAATTTTCTAATCTCTTTTTTCTCTTGTTCTATCTCTGTAATGTTGTTAAAAATAAGAAGATATTGATTTTGATACTTCATATTAGAGATTTGAACATGAAAATATTGTTCCATCTCATCAATATGACTGTAAAGTTTGACTTTAATCTGTTTTTGATTTTTTTCCGTGAGAATCTTTAACCAATCTTTACCATAGGTATATTTATCAACACAACCATCTTCTTCTATAAATAAACCACTTATGGTCGAATATTCATGATTTAATCGCTCTAACGATTCAAACCCAAAAAAATTTAAACCAATTTTATTAATGGATATGGTGCTTTTATCATCATGAACCAGTGCAATATTGTTGGCCAAATCTAAAAAAGATTTAACAAAAGAGGTATAACGTTTGGTGTAATAAAAATAGAGTAAAAACCAAAAAAAAGCAATACTCATCACCAAAGGAAAGGCATAATAAAAATAAATGTTTTCACTAATCATAAATTGCTATACCTTTATGAAAGTTCATGAATCATTTTTTCTGCTTCTCGCAAGGTATTGTCCAATGCAAAAGCTTTCTTATACACTTGTAATGCCTCTTCTTTACGATTTAAATCATAGAGTGTATTGGCATAATTGAAATAGTGAGGGGCATAGTTGTTGTCAAGTTCAATGGCTTTAAGATGATGAGAAATTGCCAAACCATCCATACCAAGTTTGTGTAAAACATTGGCCAAAGAAGCATACGCCATATCTTCATGAGCATCCAACTCTATAATATGCAAATAAATCTCTTTTGCTTCTTCAAAACGATTGAGTTGAATCAAGACAAATCCCTGCTTTAAAAGTACGCCGATATTATCATTTTCTAAAATTAATGCACTTGAAAGTGCTTTATCGGCTTCGACATAATCCTCTTTTTTCATGGCTTCATCTGCCATATCATTCAACTGTTCAACACGAGAAAGTTTGGGTAAAGGGATTGAAAAATTTTTATCTATTTGAGTTATACCACCAATTTGTTCATTATCTTTGGATGCTTCAAAATCAATACCACGTTTTGGAAAAGAGTTGGAAAAAAGTTGTTTAAAAAAAAGGTAAAAGACCACTGCTGTTACCAATAAAAGTAAAAATTGAAATGTACTCATTTATATCTCCAAATTAAGTCTGTAATAATAGAGTAATCTTACTTAGAAAGTCGATATATTCTTAAAAGCTCTATAAAAATAAACATTAGCTTAATCTCTTTTAAATTAAATGTTTTATCGTTAATGGTTAATTTTTTCATGGCGAGATTATAGTATAATCTTTCAAAAATTAGGAGCAAATTTAAATGAATTTAAATGCACAAATAAAATCTGACATCAAAGATGCGATGAGAAACAAAGATACCGCTAAACGAGATACATTAAGAAATATTCAAGCCGTGGTTAAACAGATAGAAGTAGACGAGAGAAGAGAAGTAACCGATGCTGACATGGAAGCGATACTCATGAAATATGCCAAACAACGCGAAGATGCCATAACACAATTTAAAAAAGCAGGACGTAATGATTTGGTTGAAAAAGAAGAAGCGGAACTCATCGTTGTTAAATCGTATCTGCCTGAACCGATGAGTGATGAAGAGCTTGAAAGTACGTTAAAAGAGATTATTGCTTCAACAGGTGCAACCTCTATGAAAGATATGGGTAAAGTGATGGGTCTTGCCAAATCAACCATTGGAAGCCGTGCAGATGGTGGAAGAATCAATCTTTGTGTTAAAAGTTTATTGCAATAAAAAAAGGTACCTCATCAAGAAGGTACCCTTATACTATAAATTCTATCCTCTTCATCTTCTATACAAATATGAAATTTTTTCAAAGAGGGTATATCAATCTTAAAGTAACTTCTCTTCACACTCGGTAATCTCTTTATTAACAGCAACCACCAAAG
>DYMW01000051.1:0-2344 GCA_020721385.1 Sulfurovum sp.
ACCAATGCTTTCTCTGCATCTTCTTGCCCATTCTTACCCCACATCCTAGCCAAGTAAGTAATAGCTTCCGACCATGAAGTAATAGCCTCATAAGGAATACCTTCAGGAATTGCACGTAGTAGTGCAGAACGTACATCCATCCACTCAACATCCAAGCCATCAAGTTTATAGTGAGAAGGTTTGTGTACTGCATCATGCGGAGTTTGATTGAACTCAACATCACCGTAGTAACCTACTTCAGGTTCAAATGATGCTTTACAATACTCGGCATCATCCACAGAAAGCGCAGTGTCTTGATAGAGATAGTATGTGTGACTATTACTCAGCTCTGTGTTGAGTACAGGTACTAGTTGTTTCTGCCAATCTTCTAACGGCAAATTGAGAGCAGTACCATCAATGTGAGAATCACCAATGATGTGAGTAGTGGGTGTACTTTGGTTTTTGTACTGGTAAGTGACAATTTGAGAAACCGTATACACATTCAGAGTTGTTTTATGAATCCAAGTGGATTGCAAGAATACAGGGAATTTTTCATCAGTCATTTAGCTACATCCTTAGTGGATACATTCCACGCAGTATTGATTAAGTGGGATATTTCACTGAGTCCAAGAGTGTTTTGAGTTCTCTCAGGTTTCAGTTCTCGTTGAGATTGGCGAATAGCTTTGACAGTCTTAGCTCGTTGCTCATTACTGCAAAAAGTACAGCCAGCTTTGGTAAGGTGGTAAATCACTCTCTGAGTGAATTCACCATGAATTGGGCAAATGATTACTACCTTATCCCCAATATCTGTGAAGTTTACCAAGCTGTAGTCGTACTTCTTTTTATGAAAATCATCAGCAAGTTCGATAAAACCATCAACTGTTAAGTTACGCCATTTTTTAGGTTTATGCATTGTACCCTCGGCAAACACTGATAATTTGTTCCTCAGTTGCACCATTAGGGATTTTCAGTTCTTTACTCCAGTTAGGGTAGAAAATTACAAGAGTGCCTCCTAACTTTACCTTTTCATGATAAATGTCAGGATGATCTTGCCACTGCATCGCTTTAACAAGATGTTGATTAGCGTAAGCTACTGTCTCTGTATTGTCGTCTACCATGTGGTATAAGGCATCATGAATGCTGTTACAGGGTTGGATAGCTAAACGATAAGAGCTATTCCGTACTCTACGCATAAAGTCGATACTGGCTCTGGTAGTGAGTAACCCCCAAGACTGACCCAATGCATTACCCGCAGTTCTGCCTTCTGCCTCAGCTAGATGAGGAGTACGGCTATTGCCTCGTATGACTTGAGCCAGCATAGGAGTACGTAAACGCAGTCCAAATGCTACTGTTATGTAACCGTCAATACTTGCTTGATTGAGCTTACCTGCTACCCATTGGTCACTAACCTTGTAGAGATCATGGTAAGCTTTCTCAATCTGTTTGGCTTTCTGAACAGTAAAGCCACAGTTAGTTACTAAGGTTGAAAATGTTCCTTGGTAGGTCAATGCGAAAGGTTGGAGCTTTTGACTCCTGACGTGCCTCCTTAGATAGCTTTGCTATCTTGTTAATGTAATGGACATTGAAATCTGTAGTAGAACAAGGTTCTATCACAGCACTGGAGGGTATCACTAGCATTTAACGTTCCTTAAAATAATGAACCAAGAAAAGAATAATTCCTTCATTGGTTCGTAGAATAGGCTACCTACAGAAGTAAAACATTCTTTACTGCTGTTGAATAAATTCAAAACAGTCTAATCTACGTAGTAAATTGTTGAGTGTGATCAAGTAATTTCTACCTGTCTTAGGAATAGTTACTTGGAACTGACCTTTGTATCCATGAGTGTTACGCCCATCTAGTTTTCCTAGTATTAGCTTTACTGAGAATGTATCCCCAGTTGATAACTTAGAAAATCCTAGTGCAGAAGTACGTTTGGTAATAGCAGTAATTACAAATGTACCTGATATGCTTGGTGCAGTCATACAGTATTCTTCCTAATCTATCGAGAAACTGTTATTACAGCTTGAGGATACTGCTTACAAGCAGCTAAGTACTCTTCAAGCCAATTTAGTAAATCTGAGTACTTACCATATCCGTTAGGTGAATCAAACGCTTGGTAGAACTCTGGATTGGATTTCATCTTATGGATAGCGTCTTCTAAGACAGGAATAAGTTGGTGAGCAAAGTTAATGCCTACTGTCTCAGATTTCCATATTTCTCGGTAAAGCCCTAGAGCAGAAACCATTCTGTTGAGATTGTGGGTAATATTGCTTGAGAAGACATCAACAGGTTGAGTCATTGTGAGAGTAATATCTAATGGCATTTGTAGCCTCCAATGGATTAAATAAAGAACCAAGCAAAAAA
>DYMW01000051.1:2444-8397 GCA_020721385.1 Sulfurovum sp.
AAAGAGTAATCTTCCTTACTTGGCTCTATTCCTAAGCTTTTTGGGATTGAAGCAATATTGCCAGTTCAGTAACAGTCAGTACCTGTCCTGTCCCATCCATGACAGTATCTGTTCCCTTAAGGTAGTAGGTATCTTCTCCTATGGTAACTTTGAATGTTTCTTCACTTGGCTCAGCTTGTCTAACCTTATCATACCAATGCTCTGTACCATCTGCATAAGCGTATGTGCGCAAACAATGACCATCGTAGCCATCCAAGTATATCTGTAGCTTACTAGGGTCTTTAGTGGTTAGGGCTGAAATACGATCTTCCAAGGCGTCTGCGTCTATGCCTATCAGCAATTTTCCCGGTGGAGCACGGAAGCATGATTTGATCAATTCACCCCATTGAGAACCAGAGGGCAAGTTGGTTAAGTTGGGTTCTTTGCTGGATAGCCTCCCTGATACTGTACCTCCTAAAGTGAATGAGCCATACAAGTAATGCCAGCCGTCTTCTGCTAAAACAGCTTTTTCCAGTGCTGGGATAAATGTACCAAGTATCTTGTCTACGCCTTTCAGGGCTAACAAACAGTCCAGTAAGTCCAGTACATACTTGTCTACTGAATGGTTCTTCAATGCCTCCAAAGTGTCACCATCTGCACTGGGCTGTTTAGTGTCAGTGTAGTTAATGATTGGTAAAGCAAGGAATTTGTAAAGTAACTGCTGTAACTGTACTGGGCTATTGAAGTTAAACACTTCAATAGCATCAGCTAAGGTTACCCGTTTCACCTTCAATTCAGTATTACGCTTGGCTACCCATTGCATGTTGAGTTGCTCAGTGAACTCTGTGATTACAGGGTTAATGAGAAGACGTTCTAAGGAGGAATCGTACAAAAGCTTTAGCTGAACTTTAGCTATCTGCACTTGTTTGGCATCTACAGGCATACCTGTTAGCTGCATTTGAACAACATCAATAATGGCAGGACGGAATATTTCCTCGTAGATTTCTAGCTGTTGGTCAGAGATCATTTTGTCCCAGTACTTGTCTTTTACGTACCAAGTAGCTGCGGCATCTGTAAGGTTGTACTCTAATAACTTATCTGGAGGTATAAGGCTAATATCGTGAATATCCTCTCCCATCCCCCAATTACCTGCAAATTCTCTCGCTTGATCTTTCAAGGATAACGAGACTCTGCTGCAAGAATTTGTTGCTAGGTAAGTAATGATCTTAGCGCAATGAAATTTACGAGTAAGAACTTTCAGACCATAGAGTAAGCCTTCAGTATCTCGCAGACCATTCATGAATAACTGGTAGACCAAGATGTAAATATCAAAACTGGCATTGTAGTAAATAGCTGTATCATCATATTGTTCAAAGAACTCCTTCAGTAATTTTCTTACTGGTTCATTTCTTTGGGTACGAGAAGGGTCTACTAAAAAACATACTCCTGAGTGTTGATCAGTAGAGAATGAGATGGAACCAATACCAGAATCGTAATGCTTCAGTGAGAAAGTTTCTAAGTCGATAGTAAGAGCCTTATGCTTAAGATTTTCCAACGCAGCAGCAATCTCTTCTACCGTTTGAGGATACAGAGTATTCTTCAATACTCCTTCTCCGGGTAGTACATAGTTGCCCTGAGCATGGTCAACGACAGTACTTATGGCTGTATTGATCTTGGTTCTAATTTCAGTAGGGTTATAGAAAATCTGGTCTACACTAGGACAGTAAACCAATTTGGTGTCAGTGAGAGTAGAGTCGAATATGCATCCCGAAGTCTCACTTACCTTAGCTACTTTCACTAATGCTTTGAAGTATTTGGCATCAGTGACGATAAGGTATTTGGTCTTAAACTCTAACAAGCTGGGTAGTATTTCTGAGGTAAAGTGTTCTCTCAGTACTGTGACTGTAGCTTTGATAGTGGGATTCTGTCCGATAGAGAGGCAGAGCAATTCTGGCTTAATTGCACTGAATGCCTCCTCTATCTCATTCACCCGCAGTACATTAGTGAGCAGTACATACGGGTACTCGTTTTGTAGCTGTGGGGTGAATATCAGATAGCTCATAAGCTAGTCTCCTTCTATTAGTTTTAACATTTGATAGGTACGTAAAATATCTACCGCTTTCTCTACTTGCTTTTGCATACGAGGGTCGTCTGCAAAAATCTCATATGGGAGGAGGATTCTAGTGTACCTCCTGTAAGTAGGTAGCACATCTCTCAGAACACAATCTGGTAACGCATCTGCTAAGTCCTGTTCGATCTCACAATGGATAGCAAGAGTACTGAGTACTTGCTTGCAGTACCGAATGTTTGTATTCAGTGCAGCAGCATCTACATCGTATTGTCTGGCTGGTTCAATGAGGTGATCTGGAATGTTCTTTACGTAACTGAGCCGTAAATCAAGGAAATTGATAGGCAAGTTAATATACGTTGGAACTTTTAAACGAATCACATTTAACCGAGTGTACAACTGTGTCCTAGCATGTTTAGTAGCCTCATGAACTACAGTTTCAATTTCATAGGTAAAGTTCATGATGATTACATCCTTGGTGAGCAAGTAACTTCTTCTACTAAAGAACGGTATCTGAGTGGAATGGAACCATACAGAACAACTCTTTCGCTTGCGCGAGTCATAGCTACATACAGTAGTCTGGCTAACGTATCCTTATTCTTGCAGGAACATAAGTCAGCCATGTCTACAAAAATTGTTGGGATGGTAATTCCCTGCAATTTGTATGTAGTCATTGCATACGGTAAGCGTAAATCAAGAAATTCCTTTTTCAGAGCAAAATACGATTTCCAATTCTTGGTTGCAGCTAAGTACTTCATAGTTGAAAAATAATGGTTTATGTCGACTGGAATAGAAACCTCACGCTGGTATTTGCCTCCAACTATTATGGCATTCCTGTAGGGAATCCCCATAACTATCCCACCTTCTTCAATTGGCTTGGTGTCCTGAAAGTATTTCTCTTGAGTACCACCAAGATACTGAACTTTAACAAGAGTTCCTACAGGGAAACGAGATACACCAGAATTGTTTACTACCAACTTATCCCCTACAGATATTTCAGGAGGTTTACCTTGGATGTGCCGAATGAATGAATTGATTTCTCTGGAACGAGCATCTGTGTATGTTGCCACCTTGGTTGTGTCAGGTGCAGTTTGAAATGCCGCAGTAATTGCTACTTGTGCTTCGTCCTCAGAGAGCCAATCAATAACACTGGGTACTAAGGTAATTTTGCTAAAGCTTCTAGTGTCTACTCCTTCTTCTAACTGAGCGTATAACGCTTGTAGGGCAGGATGATTTGTACGTCTAGTAGTCGTGAGACAGTAGGTATTTGGTTGATAGAATGCAGTAGTCATAGTTCCCTTAACTGGAAGTAACTGACGTTTATCTCCTACTAAGAGTAATTTGCTAGTAGGAGCTAAATGTTTCATGACCATCCGTTTAATGACACCATCTAACTGAGATGCTTCGTCAATGATTACCAATGTGTTTTCTAAACCAAATGTGGGAATATCATCTGACATTGAGAATATACCTGTATTACCTGTGTTGTAGTCATCTTCTACCTTAAAGCCAAAGAAGCTGTGAACTGTCTTAATTGGTAGTATTGAGGTATACCCAGTACTCATTAAGTTAATGAAGCTTTGTGGGAGACTAGTAGTTAACTTACTTTCTAATTCATTAGCCGCTGAGTTAGTTGTAGCCAGTACAACAATATTTTTAATCTGAACAGGTAATCCCATCAATTTACAAATGTTTTCACATTTGGGCAGTAAGTTTTGTACGATGTAAGTGATAAGAACTGACTTACCAGTCCCACTCCCGCCAGAAATACATTTGGTATCTTGACCATCGAACATGAATTCCATGACGGAATCAAATGCCTCTAACTGATCACCTTGGAGTGAATAACTCATAAACTTTTACCTCTGTTTTTGCCTGTAAACTGGAAAAATTATTTCCTTGGTTCGGTGAAGAACCAAAAAAAAAACCCACTATGGTTAAGTGGGTTAATGTGCTGAGACTAAGTAGTTGGATGATTTTCCAAAAGTTTTTGAATAAACGGTTTGGCAGGTTTAATGGTTTTACCTTTCCACAGACAGGTATTAGTTGTGGGATAGTAATCTAGTCTTGTCCCATCAATTTGCCTAGAGTAGTGATAACTGGTGTGAGAAGTCCAATCAGTAGGGTCAAACTCGTCTAAGCGTTTAGCCGCTAATTGTTTTTTATGATAGTTCATGTCATCAAAGTATTCTTTCATGTCTCCCATTGCAGTATTACTCCTTGTTACTTGGGAAATAGGCTGGATCAGTTTTTACAGTTTCCTCAATAATTCGGCTAGAAATTGTAGAGCCATCATAACAAAGTGCTCCTCCAATACCACTAAGAGAATATAACTCTCCCTGCTGAGAACAAGCAAACTTTGCTTTAGCTCGATACATTTCTGAATCCGAACAGTTTGTAACTATTAAAGCAGCAAACACCAGTATAGGGTGTCTATTTACTGCTCGTAACATAAGTACCTCTGTTTATTTACTGGTTCTAGCCAGAACCAAAGAAACAAAATCCCACTAGCAATATCGCTAGTGGGACTGTAGTTTAACTGAGGCTATCAGCTTCCTCTGCATCGTCTTCAGACATTGCTTTGCTCCTAGTAAGGGGTTAATGGCATCAGAGTCTCTATCCACTGGTTACTAGGAAACTGTTCTCCATCTTTCCAGTACCAGATTCCAGCTCTGACATAGATACCTGCACCTAATGCGTTAAGACGATCTTTCGTAGTCCTAGTCTCGTATCCTGCATTAGAGATGTACAGCCTGTTAGAGCCGTTAGGTGATGCTGCAATTCTGCTACCAAACAAGTAAAGCACTGTACACTTTTTTGCAGGTACAGAGTTATTCGGAGAGAACATTTCCTGCTGGGTAAAAGTATTTGGTGAAAGAGTTTTGACGAATTCGTACTGCATAGCAGTACGAGTTTTTTGATTAATGACTTTCATGGGGAGTCCTTAGTTATGAGAGTTTGCCTTGAGACAACAAGAAATTGTCGATATGGTAGTGTTTGGCTCGTTGCTCAAACAAATTCAAGTAAGCTTGAGCAACTTCTTGGTGAGTATACATAGGACGTAATTGTGGAGTTTTGCCTATACCTTCAAAGTACTTATTCAACATTGACCTACTCATGTTTGAGCCAAGAACATGATTGAACTTACGCTTCTCACGAGCAGTTAAGACTGAACCAGTAGAGGCTTTTCTCACAATGACTAAACCAGATAGTCCAATCATGTGAGTGTAGTAAGTATTCTCTACTGTTGGCTCAATGCCTTTACTGATTAGTCCACGGCGATTATCTTTGGCAAGAGCTTTAGCAGCTTTAGCTGCTTTGATGGGGTGAAACGGATTATCCAGTTTGTAGATACGAGCAGTCTTACCTGTGAATTGCCATATACCCTTAGCACCTGTGAAACTTACTTGACGTAGACCATACTGAGATTCAGCACGAGCAACAAACAGTAAGTACTCTTGGTAGAAGGGGTCAGTAGTCACTTTAGCGATAGTACGTCTCACTTTCTGATAAGCACGTAAATGCCGTTTAGTGAGAGGACTTTTTTTAATCTCTTCTTTTGGTTCAGCTTCAGAAGATTTAGCAATGTAATCAGATATGCTGGTAGTAATTGCTGGATTAGCTTCAGGTGGCTTTTCCTTTTTAGGGGGAATAGCCAACGGGATGAGATCAATTGAGGCAGCATTAATAGCAGTAACACTCTGTGTGTTATCTACAGCAGTTACAGCACATACTCCTGCGAGTAGTGCTATGCCAGAGTATTGACGAACTGGTAAGTCCCCAGTTACGGCTGCTCCAATGAAATCTGCTAGGGAAAGAGTTGTACCACCAATGGCTTCTAGGGCGGAATTGATTGTGTGCTTCATGGGTTAACATCCTATGTTAGTTCGGTATTGAACAATAAAT
>DYMW01000051.1:8497-11411 GCA_020721385.1 Sulfurovum sp.
CTCCAGTTCTTCTACTGTCTTTTCATGCATTGCATGGCAATACCGTAGAGCAATATCTGTGAGTTTGTAGAAAGTAGTCCGAGACATGATTGCCTTATCACGGGCAATCTGATGTTCCACATAACGTTCATACGGACGTAGAGGATGAATTTCCTCTAGCATAGTACGATTCCACCAGTTAATGAATAAGAAAGTACCTGATGACTTTTTAGTAACTTTTCCTTCAGGGTTCGTGACTTTAATGTTGATAGGCATCATTAGCAGTTACTCGTAAGTGAGGTTCTAATCAACTGACCCAAAAAACCAGAAAAAGAAAAAACCATGATAACTACCAGTAAGATGTGGAATACATACCAATTTTCTTTAGAAATTTCCTCATCTGATTTCTTTGGTTCAGAGTCAATAGTGTCACTTCCCATAGGCTCAGCATAATCTTTGGGAATACCATGAGTGTGTTTTGGCTGGTTCATGCAACATATCCTTGTGGATGACATTTACAAAAATTACCTTGGTTCTAAGGAGAACCAAGCAAAAAAGATAGTCTGATATAAAGATAGTAGAAGATTTGAGAGAGGATGGATGAAATAGAATAAGACTCTATCTCTCGCCTTTGAACCAAAAGATAGAGTCTCTACGTGCTAAACAATCAGAAGTCGAAAATGTAAGGTAACAGGTTGGGAGGAGTGTAGTACTGACCTTTAGCAATCTTCCCTGTAGCTGAGAATACTGGTTTGTCGTCAAGGAACTTTGACCAGTTAGATCGTGATACTTCATGGTATGCACTTACTACATTCATCTTTGCCATGTGAGCTACACCAACGTTAGTGACTATCTGATCTACAATAGAATCCAGCAAATCAATACGTTGTTTTTGCCCGTGAGGAATAGAGACTACTTGGTTTTCAGATTTCTTGAGGAGTTCTGCCAGTACTAAGATAGCCTCCAGTGCATCCCCTGCCTCTGGGCAGTTATGGAAGATTGGGTTATCCAGCATTTCTGCTACTTCTTCAAAATGAACTCCAAGCTGTACTTGAAAGTTTTTATCTGTTGGTTCGGGTACAGCAGCTTTGAACCAATTGACGGTGTTATTCAGCATTGAATACTCCTGTTTTAGTACGTGAGTGAAGTGTAAGTAGGTTACTTATCACAGATTGCAAACTTTCTTGCAAGCCTTCTGCATCAGAAGGTTCAGATATGTCAGATAACATTTCTCGTGTAGTGAACACAAAAGCAGTAAGACCGTACATGGTATCACCATCTGGATACTTACCAGTGCTAACTTCAATAGCATAAGGAGTCTTACGAACTTTCCATGTACCCAAGTACGTAGGTGTCATGAAGTTAACACCGATAGCTTTGTAGCAACAATTTTGTACTAAAATATTTGGTGAGTTTACAGCAGCAATTGCTGCATTAAGGTGAGTATCGTTTGTCATAGGAGTGTCCTTGGTTCAAATGTGAATGATGTGTCCGTATCTTACGGTTGCACTGGGGTTGCAAGTTACTACGTACAGAAGATTGGGTAAGTAACTTAGAGAAGGCAATGGGTCACAATCTAAGTCAGAGAAGATGATGACTGACTTTGGTTTGTGCTCCTCCATGTAACGGTGTACACACTCTAAGTCAGTTCCTCCTCTGCCCACAGTAACTACTTGGGTAAGGTCATCTTCTTCTTGCAAGGTAACTTCACTGGTAATCTGGGTATCAAACTGACAGATACGAATCTCTCCTACATTGAAAGTATCTTTCACGTACTTCAGCTCAGAGTTAAAACGCTGAACATCGTAGTCAGATACAGAACCACTAACGTCAACAAAGTAGGTTAGGGTATCAATGTCCAGTGAGTTAACTTTGTTACTTGGCAAGTACATATCTTGGAAACGTCTGTTAGGTCTGTTCCAGTTAGTGTCAATAACTACTTTCTCTTCAAAGAAACGATACAGTTGTTCTGCCCAGTTAATTACTGGAGCTAGAAAAGTATTGAGAATATCTTCTGTAGTAGCAAAGTCTTGCGTACTGAAGCCAGTGCTGTTCTTAGTGATCATTACAGCATTTGCTACAATTTGGATGATCTCTTGTTTCTTTGAACCATCAGTACAAGGTTTTAAATCTGGTACGTAAGTAGTTGGTACTTGGAAATGGCTATTCAGTAAATCCTTGTACACCTCTTCTTCTGACCAACCAGAATAAACTGGGTCAGCAAATCCAGTACAATCATCATTGGTATAGCCATCTGCTAAGAGACTATTGTTGATAACAAAGTCACAGGCAATGTTGAACAATTTCGCATCACGAGTCTCTAATCGTAGAGCATGTAGTCTGCTTACATGGTTCAACTCATGCAAGAGTATGAATTTTCTGGTTTCAGGTTTGAGTGCGATAAATACATTAGGGTTGAAGTAAATAGAGGTATTATCTGTGGCAGCAATCTCAACATCCTCATCCCAAATGAAGTTTAACTGGCACATCAAACTACCATAGAAGGCAGCATTAGAACCAAGAAATAAACTTGCTTTGGTCTTATCCAGTAATTTATTTACTTGGGCTAAATCGTAATTTTGGCTCATAAGGTTTTGTCCTGTTAGTACATTAATAAAAGAACCAAGGAAAGAAAATACTTTTTTTATTTGGTTCAAATTGCACTAGTCAGCTATCAGAGATCAGTAAAGCATTAAGAAACAGGAACCCTCATAGCAGTTTGGTATCCATGCAGCATGTACTTTAATGGTAGAACCAATATCAACAGTATTAGAGAACTCATTATGAGCTTCAGAGATCATAAGTAGTTTATGAATGTTATTCCTACTATCATATTCTCTCTGTGCTTGATATTGTTGTTGCTGTAATTCAGCTTCTCGTTTAGCTTGTAACTGTTCTGGTGACATAAGTTCTTCAGCTTTTAGCTGTTCAATGC
>DYMW01000052.1 GCA_020721385.1 Sulfurovum sp.
ATAATTGCAGACTCTCTTACTCGAATAAGAAATGCTGCACAAAGAAGATTAGACGTAACAACACTTCTTCACTCAAAAACAATTGAGGCTACCGTTTCTATTTTAGTAGACAAGGGTTACCTTGAGAGTTTTAAAGTAAAAGAAGATGGAAATAAGAAGACTATTAAAGTTGTAATTAAATACGACGAAAATGGTCATAGTGTAATCAATGAAGTTAAAAAAATTTCTAAGCCTGGTAGACGTGTTTACCAAAGTGCAAAAGAGATTAGAAGTTTCAAAAATGGTTATGGAACCCTAGTAGTATCTACCAGCAAAGGCGTAATTGCGAATGATGAAGCATTTAAGCAAGGTGTTGGTGGTGAAGTTATCTGTAGTATTTGGTAAGGAGTAGATATGTCAAGAATAGGAAAACAACCTGTAACTATTGCTAATGGTATTGATGTGTCACTTGAAGGTACAATTCTTATTGCTAAAAAAGGTAATTTAGAGAAAAGACTTGAGACTCACGGTAGAGTTGGAATCAATATTGAAGGCAACGAAGTTACATTTGCAAAAGTTGGCGAAGCAAAAGAGAGTGCAGCTTTTTGGGGAACTTACAGAGCATTATTTAACAATATTATTGTTGGATTAGATAAAGGTTTTAGTAAATCATTGGAAATCAATGGTGTTGGTTATAGAGCAGCTATTAAAGATAATGCACTTAACTTACAATTGGGTTATTCACATGATATTAACTTTGATATTCCAAAAGGTGTTGAGATTACTGTTGAGAAGAACATTGTTCATATCAAAGGTTCAGATAAACAAATTATCGGACAAGTTGCAGCAAAGATTAGAAGCTTTAGACCACCAGAGCCTTATAAAGGTAAAGGGGTTAAATATACTGATGAAGTTATTATCAGAAAAGCTGGAAAATCAGCAAAAAAATAGGAGCGATAGATGTTAAAAAGTATTCAAAAAAGAAAAAATAAACTTCGAGCGCAACGTAAAGCAAGAGTAAGAGGAAAAATTTCTGGTATCGAAACAATGCCAAGAGTTTCTGTTTTTAAATCAAATAAACACTTCTATGCTCAAGCTATTGATGATGTTGCTGGTGTAACACTTGCTGCTGCTGATGGTAAAAAACTTGGTTTAAAATCAAACCAAGAAGACGCTAAAAAGGTAGCTGCTGTATTGGCAGATGCTCTTAAAGCAAAGAACATTGAGAACATAGTTTTCGATAGAAACGGTTATCTCTACCATGGTGTTGTGGCATCTTTTGCTGACGCTCTTAGAGAAGCTGGAATTAAGTTTTAAGGAGACATGATGCAAAATATCGATAGAGAAAAATTTGAAGAGAAAATTGTAAATATTGGTCGTGTTACTAAAGTTGTTAAGGGTGGTAGACGTTTTAGATTTACAGCTCTTGTTGTTATTGGTGACAAAAATGGTACTGTTGGATATGGATTTGGTAAAGCCAAAGAAGTTCCAGATGCAATTAAAAAAGCTGTTGATGATGCCTTTAAAAATCTTGTAAAAGTTAACCTTAAAGGGACAACCATTGCACATGACATTGAGCAAAAGACAGGTGCAAGTCGTATCATCTTAAAACCAGCATCTGAAGGTACAGGTACCATTGCAGGTGGTGCAGCAAGACCAGTTATTGAGCTTGCAGGTATTAAAGATATCATTGCAAAATCATTGGGTTCAAATAATCCAAATAACCTTGTTAGAGCAACCATTGATGCTCTTTCAAGAATTAAAGCATAAGGGGGAGTAGATATGGGTTTACATAATTTACAACCAGCCCCAGGTTCAACTCGTAACAGAAAAAGAATTGGACGTGGACAGGGTTCTGGAACTGGTAAAACAGCTGGAAAAGGTAACAAAGGTCAAAAAGCAAGATCTGGTTACTCGGCAAAAAGAGGTTTTGAGGGTGGTCAAATGCCACTTTATAGAAGATTACCAAAAATTGGTTTTACTTCTAGAGTAATTAAACCACATACCATCAATGTTGATAAAGCAAAAGCAGTTGCAGAACTTGAAGAGATTACTTTAGAAAGTATCAAAGCAGTTCATAGATTACAAAAGACTGTAACAAGAGTTAAACTTATTGGTGTTGGTGCAAAAGATCTTGTATCTAAAATCAAAGATGAAGCTGTTACAACTAGTGGTAAATAGCCATGAGTAATGCTTTAACTCAAAAAATACTTATTACTTTTGGATTTCTATTCGCTTATAGAGTTTTAGCATACGTACCAGTTCCTGGTGTGGACACTGCCATCATTGCATCATTTTTTAATAATGCAAGTGGTGCAGGTATGGGGGACATGATGAACATGTTCTCTGGTGGTGCTATTGAGAGATTTAGTATTATTTCATTGGGTATTATGCCTTACATTACTGCTTCAATCGTTATGGAACTTCTCGCTGCAACTTTTCCTACTCTTGGTCAAATGAAAAAAGAGAGAGATGGAATGCAAAAATACATGCAAATCATTCGTTATGCTACCATCTTTATTACCCTTGTTCAAGCTTTAGGTGTCTCTATGGGATTACTTAGTATGAATGGTGCTGTTTTAATTGACTCAACAATGTTTACATTATTAACCACAGTTTCTATGTTGACAGGTACAATGTTATTGATGTGGATTGGTGAACGTATTACTCAAAGTGGTATTGGTAATGGTATTTCATTAATTATTTTTGCGGGTATTGTTTCAGGTATTCCTGCTGCAATTTCTCATACAATTACATCAGTCAATACAGGGGAGCTTTCATTTTTGGCAGTAATTGCTATGTTTGCAATTGTTTTATTAACCATTTTTGCGATTATTTATGTAGAATTGGGTGAAAGAAGAGTACCAATTTCATACTCAAGAAAAACCATTATGCAAAATCAAGATAAACGTGTAATGAATTATATACCGATCAAAGTGAATCTTTCAGGAGTTATTCCTCCAATTTTTGCTTCGGCTGTATTAATGTTTCCTCTTACCATGTTGGGAAGTAGTACCAACGAATATGCTAGAGCTGTTGCAGATGCTCTTCATCCAGGTGGTATTGTTTTTAATATCGCAACATTTATTTTGGTCGTTTTCTTTGCATTTTTTTATGCATCAATCGTGTTTAATGCCAAAGATATTGCTGATAATTTAAAGCGACAAGGTGGGTTTATTCCAGGTGTAAGACCTGGTGAGCATACCAAAGCATTTATTAATGAAGTAGCAAGTAGATTGACAGGTTCTGGAGCATTTTACTTGGCACTTATCTCTACCATACCATTCTTGTTGATTAATTCAATTGGTGCTGCATTTTTCTTTGGAGGAGTTGCGGTATTAATTGTGGTTCAAGTAGCCCTTGACACCATGAGAAAAATTGAAGCACAAATTTACATGAGTAAGTATGAAACTTTAGGTGCAGTAGGTCTATAATGGCAATTGCACTTCGTAAATCTGACGAATTGACCAAGCTAGCTTTAGCTGGGTCAATTGTCGGTAAAACATTAAAATACCTCCAAGAAAATATTATTGTTGGAATGTCCCTTAAAGAGATTGATATTATGGGAGAAGCTTTTATTCGAGAGCATGGTGCAGAGCCTTCTTTTAAAGGTCTCTATGGTTTTCCAGCTTCTGTTTGTACCTCATTAAATGAAGTGTGTATTCATGGCATACCAACGGATTACAAAGTACAAGAGGGTGATATTTTAGGATTAGATTTAGGTACTAAGATTGATGGTTATTTTGGAGATGCTGCTATAACCATGGGAATTGGTGAAATTTCTAAAGAGGATAAAGCACTTATTGCTTGTTCAAAAGATGCACTCTATCATGCAATAGAGAACATTGAAGTAGGTATGCGATTTAAAGAGTTGTCTTCACTTTTGGAAACATTCATAAGAGACCGTGGTTATGTACCGTTAAGAGATTTTTGTGGTCACGGTATTGGTACAAAAGCACATGAGGAACCGAATATTCCTAATTATCTTGATGGTAAACCGAATCAAGGTCCAAAAATTAAAAATGGTATGGTGTTTTGCTTGGAACCAATGATTTGTCAAAAAGGTGATCAGCCGATTATTTTAGAAGACAAATGGTCTGTTGTGAGTGAGGATGGTCTTAGATCATCACATTACGAGCATACAGTTGCAATTATTGATGGAAAAGCAGTAATTTTAACAGAGGCTTAGGTTCCTATTTTGGGAAACAAATATATATTTTCATAGGAGAAATAATGGCTAAAGATGATGTAATTGAAATTGATGGTAAAGTAGTTGAAGCATTACCAAATGCAACTTTTAGAGTTGAGTTAGATAATAAACATATAGTACTGTGTCACATTGCTGGCAAGATGAGAATGCACTATATTAAAATCTTACCTGGTGATAAAGTAAAAGTTGAGTTAACCCCATACAGTCTTGATAAAGGGCGTATTACGTTTAGATATAAATAGTATTATTTTTAATCCTTCTTTTAAAGGAGGATTATTTCTTCTTTCCTTTCTTTTTTTACATATTACCCCATTAAAAATAACGATTTATATGGTTTTTTATTTTAATAAAAACAGCAATAAACTTAAAAATTATATTTATCTATTTATTCTAAACATATACTTATTATTTAAGTATAATAATATTATCATATTGTATTAAAATATTAAGGATAATGTATGAAAAATGTATTCTATGGTTTATGTTTAGTTCCCCTATTGGGATATGCGGGTGGTGACATATTACCTGTAGATTTAAATTACAATGAGAATGAGAGTGTCAATGTAAAAGTTGAACCTGTAGTAGAAGTTGTTCCTCAAAAAACAGTAGAAGAGGTTGTAGAGAAAAAAACATCTTATTATATTGGTCTTGCTATTGCAGCTACAGAAGTAGATGGGCAAAGTAGTACTGTTATTTTAAAGAATGGTCATCCTACAGCTGTTGTTGGTAAATTGGGATATAATATTTCAGAGAATATTGCATTAGAAGGACGAGTTGGAACAGGTATTAAAAGAGATACAATTTCATTTGCTACAAGTGAAGTTGACAGTATTGCTGGTGTGTATTTGAAACCAAATGTTAATATTATAGAAAATGTTAACTTATTTGGTTTGGTTGGTTATGCAAATGCCAAACAAAAACTTTTAAATGAGACAATGAAAACAAATGGTTTTAGTTATGGAGCTGGATTAGGTTATAAGATTAATAATTCATGGGAAGTAGTAGCAGATGTTGTTCGTTACGGAAAACAAGACAATAATAGTATTGATGCTTACTCTTTAGGTTTAGATTACAGTTTTTAAAATTAATCTATTTGATTCTTGAATTATATAAGAGTCAAATAGAACTTCTTTTTTCACTTCTAATAGTATTTAAAAAAAACTAAGCAACTCATAATAATAACTTCGATAAAATTTCCTTCCTAATTTTAATGGATTAGTCAAAAACTGCGTGAAGAATTTTTATATAACACGCACTGATTATATAAGAATTGGTCGGAATGCAACTTTATAGTTTTTAAGTTACACTCACCGAACCAGACGCAAAATAGGTGCAGACAAAACACAGAGGAGTAACCAATGAAGGTTAGACCATCAGTAAAAAAAATGTGTGATGATTGTAAGGTAATCAAACGAAAAGGTATCGTTAGAGTAATCTGCAAAAATCCTAAACATAAACAAAGACAAGGATAAGCATGGCACGTATATCAGGTGTTGATTTACCTAAGAAAAAAAGAATAGAGTATGCACTTACTTATATTTTTGGTATAGGTTTATATACGTCAAGAAAAATTCTTGATGCAACAGGTGTTGATTATAACACTAGAGTTTTCGAATTAACTGATGCACAGGCAGCTGACATCCGTAACGAGATTCAAGATAAGTTTATGGTTGAAGGTGATCTTCGAAAAAAAGTTTCTATGGACATTAAAGGTCTTATGGATCTTGGTTCTTATAGAGGACTTAGACACAGACGTGGTCTTCCATGTAGAGGTCAATCAACTAAAACGAATGCTAGAACTCGTAAGGGTAAAAGAAAAACTGTTGGCGCAGCATAAGCGAGGAATGACAAATGGCTAAGAAAAAATCAAAAAAAAATATTGCTAAAGGTATAGTTTACGTAGCTGCTACTTTTAACAATACAGTAATTACGGTTACTGATGAAATGGGAAATGTTCTTGCTTGGAGTTCTGCTGGTTCTTTAGGATTTAAAGGTAGTAAAAAATCAACTCCTTTTGCAGCAGCAGAAGCAGTTTCTGATGCATTGAAAAAAGCTCAAGAGCATGGAATTAAAGAGGTTGGTATTAAAGTTCAAGGACCTGGTTCAGGTAGAGACACAGCTGTTAAATCAATTGGTTCAACTGAAGGAATTAGAGTTACTTGGTTAAAAGACATTACTCCACTTCCACATAATGGTTGTAGACCACCTAAGCAGAGAAGAGTTTAATCACTATTTTTGTGAATAAACTAATATTTAATAGAATAATTAAAAGGTAAATAGATGGCAAGATACAGAGGTCCAGTTGAAAAACTAGAGCGAAGACTTGGTGTTGATCTCGGCTTAAAAGGTGAGAGAAGACTTGCAGGTAAATCAGCTTTAGAAAAAAGACCATATCCCCCAGGACAACATGGTCAAAGAAGAACAAAAATTAGTGAATATGGTCTTCAGCTTCAAGAGAAGCAAAAAGCTAAATTCATGTATGGTGTAAGTGAAAAGCAATTTAGATCACTTTTTACAGAAGCTAATAGAAGAGAAGGAAATACAGGTTCAATTCTTATTCAACTTCTTGAGCAGAGACTTGATAACGTAGTATACAGAATGGGTTTTGCAACTACAAGAAGATTTGCAAGACAACTTGTAAATCACGGTCATGTTACTGTTGATGGACAAAGAGTCGATATTCCTTCTTTCAGAGTAAAAGCTGGTCAAAAAATTGAAATTAAAGAAAAAAGCAAAGTAAATCCACAAGTTGTGAGAGCAATGGAACTTACTAACCAAACAGGTATGGTAGAGTGGATAGATGTTGAAAAAGAAAAACTTTTTGGTATTTTTAGTAGAGTACCTGAAAGAGATGAGATTTCAATTCCTGTTGAAGAACGATTAATTGTTGAGCTTTACTCTAAGTAGTAATTAAAATAGGTAATAAAGGCAAAAAATGAAAAAAATTAAAGTAGCTCCATCACTTCCTGAAAATGTTGAAGTGAATGAACTTGGTGAAAATAGATCTGAAGTTATTGCCTATCCATTCGAGAGTGGTTATGCTATCACTCTCGCACACCCTTTAAGAAGACTTATTTTAGGTTCTTCTGTTGGGTATGCACCTATCTCTATTAAGATTGATGGCGCTGCACATGAATTCGATAGTATTCGTGGAATGCATGAAGATGTTGCAGTATTTATTATTAATCTTAAAAACATTCGTTTCAAACTTAAAGAAGGTGTTAAAAGAGTTGAAGTTAAATATAGCTTTTCAGGGCATAAAGAAATCACAGCAGCCGATTTGGTGAATGATGATATTGAAATTGTTAATCCTGAAGCATTTTTAGCAACATTGAATGAAGACGCTGAATTAAATTTTACCATAGTTATTGCTAAAGGTTTAGGATATGTTCAAAGTGAAGATATTAGAGATGAAGTAGATAGTGACAGTATTGCACTTGATGCCTTCTTTACTCCAGTAAAAAAAGCAAACTACACCATTAATAATGTTTTGGTTGAAGACAATCCTAATTATGAGAAAATCATTTTTGATATTCAAACAGATGGTCAAATTTCTCCAGTAGATGCCTTTACCAATGCTTTAGAAACAATGTATAAGCAATTATCTGTATTTAATGGTGTTTTAGATGTTGAAATTAATGCTACACCAGTTAAAAGAAGTACAGATGACAGTGAAATTAAAGCTTATCTTGAACCAATTGAGTCATTAGGTTTAAGTGCTCGTTCGTTTAATTCCCTTGATCGAGCAGGAATGAAAGTAGTGGGTGAGTTGGTGCTGATGAGTACCAATGAAATCAAGAATATTAAAAATCTTGGTAAAAAATCACTTGATGAAATTGCTGAATGTTTAGAGAGCTTAGGGTATGGTGAAGACTTTGAGTTACCAGATATTACAAGAGTAAATCTTGTTAAAAAAATTGAGCAGATAAAAGACTAGCTCTAAATAAAGGAACATATATGAGACATAAGCATGGATACCGTAAATTAAGCAGAACTTCTGCTCATCGATCGGCATTATTGAAAAATCTCTCTATTGCTCTTACTAAAAGTGGAAGAATTGAAACAACTCTTCCAAAAGCGAAAGAGCTTAGCAGATATTTTGAAAAACTTATCACAAAAGCAGCAAGTGGTGAAAATGCACACAGAGCAGTTTTCGCACTTTTACAAGACAAAGAGTGTACGAATAAACTTGTAACAACCATTGCACCAGAGTATAGTGAGCGTAATGGTGGTTACACAAGAATCATTAAGACACGTATCCGTCGTGGTGATGCTGCACCTATGGCAATTATCGAATTGGTATAATTGTCATACTTCTTTTGAGATACCTAATTTAAGGTATCTCAATACCCAATTTTACTTCTTAAAATTACAAAACACATTTTTAAAAATTTTTCTTAAGTTTTAAATTTACTAGGTTTTTCTCTTTGAACAGAGATAATCCACAGTTTATTAATTAAAAGATAGATAAGTGGTGAGACACCTAAAGAATAAGGAATTGTTCCAACATAAAGTGGTACTAAAATAGCATCCCAATGATTAGAGAACCAATCTAAAGAGAGTTCGATATTATTTAATCCTTCTAAACCCAAAAGATAATTTCCCGTTTGATACTCCATATAGTACATAAAAGGCATGGTTAATGGATTACTTAACCAGACCATAGATAAAGCAATGGGAACATTGAATTTTACAATAGGGGTAAATGCTAAAACTACAGCCATTTGTAGAGGCATAGGAATAAAACCTATCATTAATCCTATTAATACACCTTTTGAGATAGATTTTCTATTAATGGAAAGGTATTCTCTTGGTATTTTATATTTATTAATAAACTCTGAAAGTTTATTATTGCTTTTTTTCTTTTTAAAGATTTTGCGAATCATTGATATACCATTTTATTGAGTTAGTCTGTATTGTAATCGTAAAATCTTTATACTTCATTGAAAATTGAGGTTATTTTGTACAAGTAAGTTTTGCTTGGCTTCAAAAGTTATCATCATAACTTGACAAAGTAACAAATATAATGTATAAATAGAATAATTATAGATATAAAGGAGAAGCAGGTGCTTCCATTTACAGATGAAGAATTAAGACCAATCGTGACCAATCTTATTGATAAAGCAAGAGTTTGGATTAAAAAAGATGGTGGTGATATTAAACTATTAAATATTATTAATGGAACGGTATTTGTACAGCTTCAAGGAGCTTGTGTGGGGTGTGGAAGTTCTGGAACAACGATTAAATTTGGTGTTGAAAAAGAGATGAAAACTTTAATTCATCCCAATATTAAAGTTATTAATGTACCGTATGGTATGGAAGATAAATTGGATCAATTAGGATAAGCATGGCAAAAATTAGTCTCCATACATTACTTAATCGAGCTGAAGAGCAATTTACTTCAGGTAAATATGAGAGTGCATTAACCACTTATGGTTTACTCTTAAAAGAGTATCCCACAGACAGTGATGCACAAATAGGTGTCATTCTCTGTGACATTGGAATGGAGAGTACGGAAGAGGCACAAGCACTTTATGATTATTATCAAATTATTAAAAAAGAGCAAGAAAATGCAAACGAGGTAATGGCAAAGTTACTTTCAACGTTGGATACAACCAAAGAGCAGATTAATGAATTGTTATCTTCAAATACAGAAAGTATTGAATACAAAGACGGAATCTCTTATCAAGATTTTATAAATTTTATTGATAAGCGAGGAGATTTTAAACAGGCGTTTGAAGATGTTATGTTTTCAACTCGTGTCATGTTAAAAAATAAAGAAGAGTATATATTGTTTATTAACACATTATTGAATAGAGGACAATATGAGTTGGCATTACAATTTTTAGATGGCAGTGGTAGTTCTTTTGGTCAAGATCAAGAGATTTATGCACTTTATAAAAAGTTAAAAAAAGAGAAATAGGTGAAAACAGATTACACTTTAGATAATTATAAATATATAACAGATGATACGGCAGTTATTGATTCTGAGACACTTTTTTTATTAACGGTACAAAATAAAAAATATTTTGAGAAATTGGATATCAAACCAAGTTTTATTACTCCAAGAGAGTTAATTAACAAATGGAAACTTGAATCGCTTAGAGTGGTGGGTGTAACAGGAACCAATGGCAAGACCACGGTAACTGCAGGTATATACTCTTTTTTACTCGATTTAGATGAAAAACCAGCACTCTTAGGAACGCGAGGATTTTTTGCACTTGAAGAGCGCATTGAAGCTAAAAGTATGACGACTCCTTCTATTTTACATATTCTCAATCACATGAAAACAGCCAAGGATAGAGGGTGTAACTATTTTATTATGGAAGTAAGTTCTCATGCGATTGATCAAGAGCGTATTGAGGGGATTAATTTTGCACTTAAAGTTCATACCAATGTTACCAGTGATCATTTAGATTATCATAAAACCATAGAAGAGTATCGAGCCGTGAAGAGTCGATTTTTTTCGGATGAGTCTCCAAAATTACTTAATAAAGATGATATTAAAAATATTACCTATAATCCCATGAATGCACAAAGTTATGGTGTGGATGAACCAGCAACCTTTAAAGTACAAGCTTTTTCATTAAAACATGGTATTACAGCAGGTATTAAACATTTGAGTAAAGAAGCAACATTTCATTCTCCTATGGTTGGTCTTTTCAATTTGTTTAATCTTATGGCTGCTATTGGGTCTTGTGTAAGGTTAACAGGTAAAGATGTTGAAGAAGTTTGTGAAGTGGTTGGAAACTTTGCAGGTGTTGCAGGACGTATGGAAGTGGTGAGTACCAATCCTTTGGTCATTGTGGATTTTGCTCATACTGATGATGGTATGATTCAAGTATTGGACAGTATGAAAGATAGAGACATATCCGTGGTGTTTGGTGCAGGAGGAAACAGAGACCATACCAAGCGACCAAGAATGGGAGCGGTAGCTGCAACTTTTGCTAAAAAAGTTTATGTAACCAGTGATAATCCACGAGATGAAGACCCTGCAGAGATTATTAAAGAGATTCTTGCAGGGATTAAAGATCAAAGTCATACGCGTGCAATGATTGACAGAACTTTTGCCATCTCTGAAGCCCTTAATGAGCTTAAAGAGAGTGAAGTGTTAATGATTTTGGGTAAAGGGGATGAAGATTATCAAGAGATTGCAGGTGAAAAAATCCCTTTTGATGATCGTGAAGTGGTTAGGGCTTTATTGAATAGATAA
>DYMW01000053.1 GCA_020721385.1 Sulfurovum sp.
ATAAAATTATCGCAACAAATGCCCAACACCCTTCACCCAATAAACGGTAGTAATCTCTGAAAAAAACTCAAAACTTTTCCCTGCATCTACTATTTTGTCCTCTTCACCCATAAATATTTCAACAATCACTCCTCGGGCTATAAGCTCTAAAATTTTATCTCTCTCCCATACATAGCCCAGTAATGATTCCAGCTTTTCATACGTGCCATTAGCCAAATGGTTGTCTAAGGATAAGGTGCTTGGATAGACTACATTTTTTAAAAACTGCTCAGTATAGGCTTCTTGGTCGGTTTTATAGTAGCGTAGTTGGGTACGAATAAAACTTGGTTTATGGTTTTGAAAAAAGGCAGGTGAAAGTAAAATAAGTCGGTCGATACGTTGATTGCTGTTGTAGGCATACTCAAAAGCTTGTTGAGCCCCATAAGAGAACCCAGCGATACAGAAGTCACTTTCAATCAGCTGTTCTGTAAAAAACTGCTCTTCTCCTTTGAGTGCAAAACCATGAAAATATCTCATTTAAAATACCTTATCTATAATACTTTTGGTCTCTTCTGAACCAATGGATTCATTTTCTAAAAGATAGAGTGTTACCCTATCCACCACAGGTTCGAGTTGCATGAGCAAAGTTTTAACTTCATTGTTGGCATGGGTTAAGAGGTTTTGAACTTGATGCGATGAACCAAAATACTCTTCGGTCATGGCAAACTCTTCTATAATTTTATGTGCCAACACTTTGGCACGTTTAATGTCCTCTTTGGCATTGGTAAAGCGTTCCCCATAAACCTTTTGTGTGGCAATTCGACCCGCTAAAAGCACTTTTAACTCATTTTCTAAAATTGTTTGAGAGAGAATTTCATTGTGATGAGGTGTAAAACTTGAAGTAAGAATGCCTATTTTATCATACTCTACCTCTAACCATGATGCGGTTACGGCTTTGGCAGATTGATAGAGGGCTTGAATTTTTCGCTCTTGGGGATTAAAGGTTTGAATCTTATGTTTACCCAAAAGTACTTTGTCTTTTACGGCTTCTATGTCATCATTATTAATCATGGTTTTGTTCAAACGTAAGGCATGAAGAGCCGATTCATTGATAAGCGTTGCGAGTCCTGCCGAATTAAATCCAATGGTCATTTTGGCAACCTGTTCCACATCAATCTGGTGTTGTTTCGATTTAAGGTAGAGATTAAGGGTACTCAAACGCTCTTTTAAATCGGGAAGAGCAATATGCACCCGTCTGTCAAAACGCCCTGCTCGTAGCAATGCTTCATCCAAAACCTCTATTTTATTGGTGGCTGCAATGACCATAACTCCTGAACTCTCTTCAAATCCATCCATTTCGGTTAAGAGTTGATTGAGTGTTGACTCTCGCTCTTCATTATTTTGCCCCCCACGGCTTTTCCCCACAGCATCTATCTCATCAATAAAAATAATACTCGGTGCCATCTCTTTTGCTTTGGCAAAAAGTTCTGAAACCCTTTTCGCACCCATGCCAACATAAATCTGTACAAATGACGCTGCACTTTGATAAAAAAATGGTACATTGGCTTCCCCTGCTACCGCTTTGGCAATGAGTGTTTTTCCCACACCAGGAGGACCTACAAGCAGAACTCCTTTGGGTAAGCGAATATCAAATGCTCGGTATTTAGCAGGATGGCGTAAAAAGTCAATAATCTCTTCAAGCTCCTCTTTAACCCCTTCAACCCCTGCCACATCTTCAAAAGTCACCGTAGAACGCCCAGCTTGAATGTTCAATCTTCCTAACGTGGTATCCACAGGTTCAGCCTGTTTTTGGTTCATTATATTCTCTTGTACTTGACGGCTTTGACGCATCATGTATAAAATATAGAGCATCATCACCAATAATACCACAAACAAAATCATGTCCATCACATCAGTAGACTCTTGATAACACTCCACCACACCTTTGTTAAAAAGCGTCTCTTTATCAATGGCCTCTTCGGCTATTTTATAGGTTTGGTTTTGCAGATAGAGGTAAAGATACGGGGTTCGTATCACCATACGCTCAAGCGGTTGATGTTCAATAAGCCCCATCGCCTCTTGTTTGTTAATCAGTTTGGCACCCTGTTCCCAATTTGAAACAATTAAAATAACCACCAATAGAATGAAGGAAACAACAATAATCTTAACATTTTTACTCGTAGTTTGCCACATTTTTATCACCTTTAACCGTTGCATTTTCAATGGTTATCCAATTGGATGTTAAATCTTCATTGGAGCTGATTTCTATCTTATTAAAGTATTGGTCATATCCATGATAAATCTCATTTTGCCCCTGCTCTATGAGGACTTCAAGGTTTTGATGGTGTGCTTTTCTAAAGGCTAAATTTTTCTCTTTGACCAATTCGGTTAACGCTTTGTGACGGGCTTTGGCAAGGTTCCCTTTGACTTCAGGTTTCATGGTTGCCGATGGGGTATTGTCCCGTTTAGAATAGGAAAATGCATGAACATGGGTCAGAGGCAAATGTGCTACACGTTCTATCGCTTCACACCACGCTTTTTCATCTTCTCCTGGATGACCCACAATATAGTCCGTTCCTATGGCATACCCTTTAGAGGCTATCTCTTCTAACAATTCTAAATCGGTTTGAAACTCATTGCGTCTATTCATCAGTTTGAGCATTTTGTCTGAAGTGTGTTGCAAAGCAATGTGCAGATGTTTTGCCATCCATGGCTCGGTTAACAGCTCTTTAAACTCATCATCTATCTGTATTGGTTCAAGACTTCCAATACGAATACGGCGAACCCCTCGAATCATGCTCATGCGTTTTAACAATTTTGCCATAGAGGAGTTTTGATCTTGTCCGTAACTGCCAACATTGGTTCCTGTTAAGATAAACTCTCCAAAACCATTACTTGCCAATTTCTCGATTTGGGTTAAAATATCGGCTTCTTTATGGCTTCGTGCATCACCACGTACCGAAGGAATAATACAATAAGAACATCTAAAATCACATCCCTCTTGAATCTTAATAAACGCCCTACTCTTTCCTACAAACTCTTCGATAATGGTCGAGTCAATGTGTTTAAGGTCACCTATTTGATAAAAAGGTTGTTCATATTTCAAAATATCATTAATCTTCTCTTTTTCAGAGTGTCCAATAACCCCAAAAACCTTTTTCTCTTCAAATAACGATTCACCCTTAGAGTGTGAACCACATCCTGCTAAAATAACTTTGGCATGAGGATTTTTACGACCACTCCCACCAATGTACGCCCGAACTGAAGAGTCAGCCCCATTGGTAACCGTACAAGAGTTCACCATAATGACATCGGCTTCCTCTTCATTCATGGTGAGTTCAAAATCTTTGAGTTTTGACATCATTACTTGGGTATCAAACTGATTGGTTCGACATCCGAAGGTTTTAAAATATACTTTTTTCATTTAATACGTGTTCCCATTGGATTTTTTTTGGTGATGCATGGCTTCTTCCATCATAGACGCTTCGTCAAAATTTAAAGGCGTTCTTGGTGCGGGTTTATTCATATAAAGTGATTGGCTTGGGAATGCCATAAAAATATCATCTTCTTCTTGCAAACGTGCTAAAATTTCCATCGAGATGGTGCTACGCAAAGTTAATGTTGCAAAAGCATTGGTGAGATACCATACTGAAATTTTAACCCCATAAGTATCTATAAATCCAAAAATACGCGGTTCAACCGCGGTGTTTCTCATGCTGTATTTGCTTCTAAGTTTATTAAGCTGTTTACGCGTCATATCGGTATACCCTTTAGAGTATTTTCGCGTTACCTCTTTGACAATGCTTTGCGTTTTAGCCACATTGGAATCAAAGGTTATCATAAACTCAATACCATCCCAAACCGTTTTTAATCCTGAGTGAGAATAGTTGGCAATCATGTCGGTAAAGATATAGTTATTGGGAATAAAAATCATTCTTCCTGCACGTTTATTCAATGTAATGGTGGTTAAGGTTACATCTTCATGCATGGTAATTCGTAACATGGAAATATCAACAACATCGCCCACATATTCTATTCCATTTTTAAAAAATTTAACCCTATCTCCTACATGAATCGAACCCGATACAAGAATAACAATCCATCCAATTAAGTTCATAAACCAATCTTTTAATGCAATGGCAATACCCGCTGAAGCAAATCCTAAAATGGTGGTAAGGTTTCCCACATCTTCAATATAGGTAAAAAGTAGCATTAAAATAATAATTAAAATAAATAGAAAATTCAGAGCTTTATTGGTACCATAAAAAAGCTCATTTTCAGACATGTATTTTTTAACCAAATATTTAACAAAAATAAAAAACAGCAGTAAAAAAAGAATAATCGAAGCGGTTACAATGGACTTTTCAATTTCTTTATTGATGCTGGTTTTGACATTCAATTCAACCTGTGTAATCTTTTGTTTAAAGGCATCAAGACTTGTTTTGAAAATATCTAAAGTTTGTTCATATTTTGTCAATTTGTTTTTAGCTTCTGCCAACTCTTGGCTATAGGCTTCTGCTACATCTGGAGTACTGCTTTTAAGTATCAGTTTTTTAAGTATCATGGTTTTTTGTTGAAGATTGCTTACCAGTTTGTCTAAAGAGTTGTAGCGAGATTGATACTCTTCTCGTACATTGATGAGATGTTTTTGAAATGAAAACGCTGAAATAATCTCTAAAGGATTGTTTACCGTGGGTGTTTTTTCAATTTCACCAGGAGTTAAAAGTTTTTTAAAAGGGTCAGCTTTATACTCTTGAAGTTGTGCCAATTTACCTTTGATGGTTTGATAATCCGCGATATATTGAGCCAATGCTTTTTTAGATTTTTCAGTTAATTTTTGTTTGCCTTCAAGCAGGACAATTCGGTCATTAATCGCTTGAAGTCGTGCATCTAAAATTTGATACGTTTCATAATTGGAGTAGACCGTTGACCAAATGTTTCCAACGGCAAGATATTTATCAATTACTCCTTTCTCTTCAAGCAGTTTATTAACCTCCAATGATAAAATTCGTGTCTCTTCATTTTTAAGACGTTCCTCATCAAGTTTTTGTTTTATCTCTTCAGCTTTAGCTAATGCTTCATCTCTTTTTTTTAAATCTTCAGCTTGAATCAAATCAATCTGTTTTTGAATAACTTTATTACTTTTATTGCCATCATTTGTTACATTAGCATCAGCATAAAGTAAACCGTATGCCAAGATAAGAATAACAATCAAAAATCGCATTATGCCAACTCCCTAGCACTATCAAATGAATTTAATGAAAATGAAGCCAATACTTTTTTAATCACCAAAGCATCAATATTTGACTCCATAACGTGTCCACCAATATGATGAGGTAAAATAAATTTAATCTTATTGTTGGCACTCTTTTTGTCCAAGAAAAATTTATCATAAAAAGCATCCACATCGTGAATAAGATAGTCTGTTGGTAAATCATACTTCACCAACAACGCCTTAACGGTTTCTACCTCTTCTTGAGTTATCAGTCCCAACTCAAATGCCAAGGCATTTGCCATCACCATTCCAATGGCAACCGCTTCACCATGCAGATACGTTTTATAGTGGGTTTCATTTTCCACCACATGACCAAAAGTATGTCCATAGTTTAAAACGGCTCTAATACCTGACTCTTTTTCATCCAGATTGACCACTTCGGCTTTGAGTTCTACGGAACGTTGAATCACTTTTTCCAAACTCTCTTTATTGGACAAATTGGCTTCCATTAAAAAATCAAAATACGCTTTATCAAACATCACTGCCATTTTAACAATTTCGGCAATACCTGCTGAAAACTCTCGTTTTGGTAAAGTTTTTAAAAAATCAATATCAATATAAACCGCTTCAGGTTGATAAAAAGCACCAATTAAATTTTTTCCAAATTGGTTGTTCACACCTGTTTTTCCACCAACACTGGCATCAACTTGTGATAAAAGGGTGGTGGGTATCTGTATAAAACCAATTCCACGCTGATAAAGACTTGCAGTAAATCCTGTCATGTCTCCAATAACACCTCCACCAAATGCAATCAGAAGTGATTTTCTGTCCAATTTATGGCTAAAAAGTTCATTGAGTATCATCTCAACAGTTGCCAATGTTTTATACGCTTCTCCATCAGGAACTGTAACAATATGTAACTCACTACAGACAATTTTTTGAAGAAGTTTCTCTAAATGTAATGCTGAGACCGTAGGATTGGTGACAATGGTAACTTTTCTATCAAATGTCAATACAGGAAGGGTGTCAATAACAACATGGTATTGGATATTTTGGGTATTTTCTAAAGAAATGGGAACAATCATAATTATAACGCCTATAAGATAAAATATTTCATTGCATTTTATCGGAAATTTTTATGTAAGACCCTTAAGGAGTTCTTCCTCTTAATTTTTTAATATTTTTTAATTTTCAATGGGAATTAAAAGCTGTGGATGTTTTTTTATCGATAAAAAGTAACGGCTAATTCGTGTAGAAAAGAAATTAAAAAGAGGTTTATCCATAATGGTTCGAGTAAATGGAGCGATGTGTAAAATATCATCATGATTTCTTAGTTCGGTAATGGGATTGGCTTCTTTTTTGACAATATTTATTTTAAAATTGTAAAGTGTAGAGAGACTCTCATAGTGTTCAATAATTTTCTCTTTGTCTGAATAATCGCCTTCTGGATTAAAATCACACAAACTCAATTTTAGCCCCAATGTCTCTGCAATGTCAAATACTGAACTTGAAAGCGATTCCATTTGAACTTCATCGCCCATTAAAATAACCGCTTCATTAATATTATAAATCGATTTTTCACCAAAAATGTAAATTGGTCGGGTTATACCATAAAGATACTCTTTAAATTTGGTTTTAGTAAAAAGATTACGGTTGAGTAAAAAAAGACCAATATCCAATTGACTTATATCGTAATCAATGGTTTTGTAAATATCATTATTGTTTTCACTTATATTAATACTGATATACTCATTTTCCATCTTTTTCAACTCTTTTAACAACGAATAACTGTTTTGTGGCTGATAAAAGGTAAACCATTTTCGATTTTTACAAGAGATGAGTCGTATGGAAAGTTTGGTTTTTGAGAGTTGATTGCTTAAAAAAATTGCTTCATTAACCTGTAGGAGAATGTCTTCTCGTTTTTCATTCATATCAAGAATTAAATAGAGTGTTTTACCAAACGGTTCAGGAAATAACCCTTTTCGTTGGTTAATGGTTTTATAAACTCCTTCCAACATAATGGGATTTCCAATCACAATTAACGTATCGTTGGGTTTAAGCATCATGGCATTGTTGGGGAAAATTTGTTTTTCTTTTCTATAAACAGCCACAATACGCCATTTTCGATGGGACAAAGAACCAATATGTCGATAAGCAAAACTGCTACCAAACGGAACCAATATCTCCATAATTTCTCCACGACCCAAACCAATATTTTTAGCAATCACAGGAACATTAGGAAGATACTCATAGAGATGTCCTGCCATTATCTCATTGATGTTTATAATACTAATGTTATCATCATCCTCATCATTTAAAGCAAAATCATCCCATCTGCTCACCAAAATAACCAATATTTTTTTATCAATCATTCTAATATTTTTAAAAGCATAAAGCGATTCATCTCTGTCTGTCATCACCACAAAAGCAATTGCAAACTCTATCTTATCCATAATTTTTTGAAGTCGCATATACGAGGTTGGATCGGTATTAATAAATTTAAAATTCGATTTAGATGTTAAATTCATATTAAAATTATTATTTGGACAAACAATATAATAGTGATTGTCACCAATACGACTTTTACCCACCCATTCAACAAAATGTTTTGCCAGATTACCATTTGCGAGGATTAATATATTTTTCATTTAACTCTTTTTTTTCAGTTTTTGATACAATACGACTTGATGACTTTTTAAAGGATAATTATAACACAATGGATTTTCAGATAGATAAAACAGACGGTAAAGCAAGAGCTTGTACCATTAAAACCGCTCATTCAACGATTAAAACTCCTGTATTTATGCCCGTAGGAACTGTTGGTGCAGTTAAAGCCCTTGATGCTACTGATTTGGAAACTTTTATTCAACCCAGTATTATTTTAGGCAATACCTATCACCTCTATCTTCGTCCTGGTGATGAGGTTATTAATAAACTTGGAAAACTACAAGGTTTTACTCAGTTTCCTAAAAGTTTTTTAACCGACAGTGGTGGATTTCAAGCTTTTTCTTTATCAGACAATGTCAAAATAGATGAAAATGGTATCACCTTTAGAAGCCATATTGATGGAAGTTCACACTACTTTACCCCTAAAAAAGTTTTGGATATTCAATACAATTTGGGTTCAGACATTATGATGATACTCGATGACCTTGTAGCATTACCTGCCACGCAAGAGCGAATCAAAGCGAGTATCGAGCGAACGACCCGTTGGGCTAAAGAATCCATTGAATATCACCGTGCCAATCAAAAAAAAGGATTGGGTTTAACTCAAAATATTTTTGCAATTATTCAAGGGGGAACCGATAAAGCTTATAGAGAAAAATCGGCAAAAGAACTTTGTGCTTTACCCTATGATGGTTTTGCTATTGGTGGATTAAGTGTGGGTGAAAGCAATAAAGACATGTATGAAACCGTTGAGTGGACAACGCAGTTTATGCCCCAAAACAAACCACGTTATTTAATGGGTGTGGGAACGCCTGAAGATTTGGTTGAAAATGTGGCACGTGGTGTTGATATGTTTGATTGTGTTATGCCTACTAGAAATGCACGAAATGGAACGCTTTTTACCTCTTATGGAAAAGTCAACATTAAAGCTGCACGGTACAAAGAGGACAAAGAGTTTTTAGATTCTGAGTGTGGTTGTATGGTGTGTAAAACCTACTCCAAAGCCTATTTAAATCACCTCTTTAGAGCCAGAGAAATTACCTACTTTAGACTTGGAACCATTCATAATTTATACTACTATCTTGATTTAATGAAACAAATGCGTTCAGCTATCGTAGAAGGAAGATTTGAATCCTTTAGAACAGAATTTTACCGTAAACGTGGTGTAGCAATATAAGGGAATTTTTCCCTTATACCCTTAAATTGAAATCTCTTTAATGTCCGCAATTTCTCTAAACGAGTTATAAATCGAAGCTATCATGTTTTTTCTATTGTTTTTAATTGCTTCATCTTCTGCATTAACCATAACATCATCAAAATAGCTGTCCAATTTGGCTTTGAGTGCAAACATGGCGGTTAATTGCTCTTCATATCCTGTATACACTTTTTCCATGGTTGCCAAATAATCGGCATAAAGTTCATTTTCAATAGGCTCAACAAACAAAGCGGTATCCACCACAAGTTCTTGCTCTAAATTGACCTCTTTAGAGATGTTTGCCACCCGTTTAAAAGTAGAAAACTGCTCTTTAAAACTTTCATGAGAAACAATGCTGTTGAGTGCTTTTACTTTTTTGGCAATTTCATTCACATCTTTTTCACCTGAATTTAATACCGCTGAAATAACCGATGGATTGGCATCAAGTGATTTATTGATTCGTTCAATAATAAATTCAACCAATTTTTCTCTGTCATAATCAGCGTACAATTCATCCAATAAAATAATTATTTCATCAATATTAAAAGCCAAATCATAAGCCGTTACCATACGTACAATACCATTAACCGCTCTACGCAATGCAAATGGGTCTTTTGAACCTGTTGGAATTTTACCAACCGAAAAGAGTCCAACCAAAGTATCCAGTTTAATCGACATGGCAACAATGGCTGAAAAGATGGATGATGGTAACTCTGCCCCCTCACCCAATGGGAAGTATTGCTCTTTAATTGCTGTGGCTACCAATGCATCTTTTCCCAATGCTTCGGCATAATATGATCCCATAAGCCCTTGAAGTTCCGTAAACTCATATACCATTTCAGAGGTCAAATCGGCTTTTGCCAATGCCACCGTTTCATCCATAAGGTCAATAAGTTCAGTGGCTGTTTTACCTGTTTCAATTTCAACCTGTTCAATATAGAGTGAAAGCAATTTTCCTGCAATGTTTTTTTCTCGGGCAATTTTATCTGCCAATGTTCCTAAACCATCCATAAAGGTGATTTTTTCAAGACCATTGGTGACCAAACCTCGTTTTAAATCATTGTGATAAAAAAACAATCCATCTGACAACCGTGGTTTTAAAACACGTTCATTTCCTGCTATTACTTTACTATAATCATCAGTTACGGCATTGGAAACCACCACAAACTTATTACTCAAAATGCCATTTTCAAACACAGGGAAATAACGTTGATGTTCTTTCATAGAAGCAATAATGGCTTCTGGTGGGAGTTCTAAAAAGAGTTCATCAAATCTTCCAAGCAACGCTTTTGGGTTTTCGGTAATGGCAACAATTTCATCGAGCAGAGATTGGTCTTTTTCTATAGTAATGTTATGTTCTTTTTCTAACGCTTCAAACTCGGCTAAAATCGTTACTTCTCTTGCTTGTGGATATAAAGTTACTTTTCCATTAGCTAAAATGGTTTCATACTCTTCAATCGTTGGAACTTCTACAGCATCAAAATTAACCATACGGTGAACAAATGTTTTGTTGTTTGATTTTACACCAAAAAGTTCTGCATCAATTATTTCACTACCCAAACGTACCTGTAACCAACGAATCGGACGAATAAATTCATCGGTTCGACTTCCCCAACGCATCATTTTCCCAAAACTCATTGACGTAACCCACTTTTGAATCATGGCTTCAAGCAGTTGCGATGTGGCTATTCCTCTTTGTTCTTGTTTATAGTAAAGCACCTCTTTACCATTTTTTTCAATACTACCAAGTTCGCTAAAATCAACACCACATTTACGTGCAAACCCTTCCCCTGCTTGAGTTATTTCACCATTGCGTTTAGCAGCCATCATTGGTGGTCCAAAAAGTTCTATACTACTGTCTTCTTGTTTCAAAGGCATTATATTTTGTTTAATCACCAAACGACGAGGTGTATAGATAAATTCAAAAGGAGCGTCAAGTCGATATTCCTCTAAAATATCTTTCCAAGATTTTTCAATGTTTTTTACAATTTTAAGTAATGGGATTGCTGGTAGTTCTTCTACTCCAATTTCGATAAGAAGTGATTGTGTCATGTGGGCGTTCCTAATATATTGAATGGTCTGCGTGTTATAGACGCTATTTTTTTAATAATGCGATTTTATCCAAATCTTAATAAATGAGGGGTTAGCTTTGAAATTTGGGTTTTATTATGATTTTAAAAAATTGATATATTACTTATTGGTGATTTAAAACTATTCACG
>DYMW01000054.1:0-6570 GCA_020721385.1 Sulfurovum sp.
TTTAGATACGTTGTGAAAGAATTTTACTTCTTTCTCGTCTCTTTCTCTTCAATGCCACTTATGCCAAAACGTCTTCCTAACTCTTGTTTGACACGGTCGGGGGAGATGTCACGGTAGCCAAGACCTACTAAAGTGTGGTAGAGTAAATCGGCCGATTCATAGATGACCTGTTCATCACTCTCTTCATTGATAGCAACACACACTTCATCAGCTTCTTCACGAATTTTAGAGAGCATTAGCTCTTTGTCATTAAGCAGTTTTTTAGTCCACGATTTTGTACCATCGGTTGCATTTTTACGCTCTAAAATGGTGTGATAAAGTGTATCAACTATGCTATACATGGCATTGGTATTAACCTCTTGTTCAAGAACTCTTTTGTTTTGCATGACCGAGGTAAAGAAACAGCTTTTGGTACCTGTATGACATGCCACACCATTTTGATGAATTTTGAGTATTAAGGTATCTGCATCACAATCAAGCAACATATCTTTGACCTCTTGGGTATGGTTAGAGCTTTCGCCTTTTTTCCAAATGCGTTGTTTGCTACGGCTAAAGTAGTGGGCGTAACCCGTGCTTAGTGTTAGGTTATATGCCTCTTCATTCATGTACCCCAACATTAAAATTTCATTGGTTTGATGGTCTTGGGCGATTGCAGGGATTAGGGGGTTTTTTTGCCAGTTGATTTGCATGAAATTTTCTCCATCTGGTGTGGGTGTTTTTACCCACACTATAATTGTTATTGAGCTGAAATGGCTTTTTGTTCTTTACCTTTGGCATCGACCCAAATGTTTGGTACGGCTCCACCAGGGGTTAAGAAGATTTGAGCATCTTTATTCACTTTTAGGGCTTCGTTGAACAATCCTTGCGTTTTGATTTGTTCAAGTTGAAGCAATTGCGGGGTCAATGATGACGAAATTAGGTTGTTCGCTTTGGCTTGTTCTTCGGCTTCGATTCTAATTTTATCGGCTTCTCCTTGGGCTACAATTCTGTTTCTTTCGGCTTCACCACGGGCAATTTCAGCATTTTTTTGTGCTTGTTGTTTTGCTTTCTCTTTTTGTTGTTCTGCAATGGTAACATCTTGTTTGGCAGCTTGAACCTCTTCAATTTTCTCTTTAATTTTTTCAGGAAGAATAATACTTCTTAGTTCAACAGAAGAGAGAAGAACAGGTTGATTTTCAAGTGAGTCAATTCGTTCTTTTACTTTGGTTTGAATGGCTGCGGTAATTTCATTTCTCATTTCAGGAAGTTTTTCTGCGGTGTATTGACCTACAACATCACGAACCACTTCACGTACTTTAGAGTTGATGATTTTCTCTTCCCAACTTGCTCCCCATTTTTCAATGGTTCTTGGTGCTGATTCGGCTTTGAGGCTGTATTGAACAGCAATATCAATGTTAACAGTTAAACCTCTTTTGTCCAATACTTGAATGGCAGGATTTCTTTTGAGTCCACCCTCAAAACCATCTGATGAAGCACCTGATAATTTTGAATCATAATCATCTCCAATGCTGTTTGTTTCTGTGTTACTGTAGGTAATGAGTCTAATACGTGTATTGACAGGAATAATTCTTTCAAAAATAGGAATGAAAAAGTGTAAACCAGCGTTTAATGGAGTTTCATCAAATTTACCAGTACGTACTTTAATTCCTACTTCACCCGAGTTAATAATGGTAAAGGGTTTAAAAAATATAAAACTCGCGACCAAAGCTAAAATAATAAATATTGATGTGGGTGCGGTTTTATTACCACCTCCACCCATTCCTTGGGTGTTTCTAGGTGTTTGGTCATTGGGTGTTTGGTTATCTCCACCACCGTTATTATTGGTATTGTTGGGGCGTTTCTTCTTGAAATAGTCGTTCATGTCTGCTGGCATAGCATTCCTTTATATATAAGTTAAATAGTGTTTGTATTTTTCATTTCGACCAAATACAATGTCAAAATAGGTGCTTTGAATCTTTTCTGTTATCTCACCACGAGAACCTTTACCAATGGTACGTGCATCAACAATACGTACAGGAGTAATCTCGGCAGCAGTTCCTGTTAAGAATGCTTCATCGGCAATGTATACTTCTTCACGAGAGATTCTACGGTGAATGACTTCATAACCCATATCTTGAGCAATTTCAATAACGGTTTTTTGGGTGATTGATACCAAAGAGTTGTCGTTTGGTGGGGTGATAATTTGTCCATTTTTAACCATAAAAAAACTGGCACCACTTGCTTCGGCTACATACCCTTGGTCATCTAAAAGTAGGGCTTCATCGTATCCACAATCAATCGCTTCATATTTTGCCATTTGAGAGTTTAAGTAGTTGGCGGTTGCTTTTGCTTTTCCCATGTTTGAGGTGTTTGCAGGTCGTGTCATAGAAGCAATTTTAAGTTTGATTCCCGATTTAAGACCCTCTTCACCAAGGTATGCACCCCATTCCCAAGCAGCCATTACCGTTTCTACAGGAGCATTTTTATGATAAACACCCATAATACCATAACCTAAAAAAGCAAAAGGTCTAATATAAACATTGTCGCCTGTAAATTCATTTCTTCTAAGCAATTCAAGTTGTGCCTCATTCATCTCTTCAACAGTGTAAGGGATATCCATAAGGGTCATTTTTGCGGACTCTTTAAGTCTTGTTGTGTGATCGTTGAGTCTAAAAATGGCATAACCATCTTTTGTTTTGTAAGCTTTTGTTCCTTCAATTACGCCATTTCCATAGTGTAACGTGTGTGACAATACATGCGTTTGTGCATCATGCCAAGGTTTAAATTCACCATTCATCCATATATATTTTGCTGCATCCATCTGGTCTTGCTCCGTTGTTTATAGTATTAAAAAATAATGGCACATTTTAGCCAAAGTCGTGTTAAACTCTCTTTTTATGATAAAATATCAAAAAATTAACAGGATTAAATATGAAGCATTTTATTAAATATTTATTGCTATTTTCGGGCTTTTTACTACTACTTTTTTATTATTTGATAAGAACCACCACAGGTAATGAACATGTTGCTGATTATTTAACCTATTATCTTTCAAAAAAAACCAACAATGAGATAGTTGTTTCTTCTTTAATTTTAAAAAATTATCCTCACTTAACACTTGATATGACCATCAATAAAACCGCCAAAGTCCAATTGGTAGGAGAAGCCAATATACATGCAATCAACATGGAGTATCATCTAAAGGGTGATACATTACAGATAAACAATTTTGTGACCAATACCAAGGTCGATATTGTAGGGCATCTTTCGGGTTCTCTTTCTGGGTTGTTGGTGACAGGAAAGGGGAGTGCGTTTACAGGGTCAATAGAGTTTGATGGCATCAAAACTCCTCAAAATTTTCAAGATACACACATTGCACTTCAAGGCGTAGAGAGTGAAGATGTTTTAACTTTTCTAAAGAAAAAACCGATGGTTCAAGGTCGAGCGAATATTGATGTTAATTTAACAAGGTGGAGTAATATTGAAGAACAGGGTATGGTGGTGTATCGTCTTAAAAATGGAATGCTACCAGCCATCACCAACGTTCCTGTTGCTATGAATGCAGAGATAAAACTCAATGATGTTCACTATACCTATGGGGTAGAGATAAACTCCACTATAGGAACTGTTTCGCTCATCAATGGTGGTTACGATAAACCTACAAAAGTGATACGGTGTGCGTATACGTTAGACATTAATGATGTGAGTTCTTTGGAAGCACTTTTAAAACACAAATACAAAGGTGGCTTAAAAGCTTCGGGTAATCTTACCTATGATAAAGGGTTTAGAATTGAAGGAAGTACCGAGAAATTGGGGGGAAATTTACAGTTTATGTACAATGGAAAGAGTCTTGATTTAGACCTTTATGGTGTGTCGTTGGTTGCATTGTTGGAGCAGTATGATTACCCTACGTTGTTACAAGCCAATCTGTTTGGAACCATTAATTATAACATTCCCGATAAAATTATCGTGATGAACAGTGAGTTGAAACAAGCCAAATTTAGGAGAAACCAAATAACTGACATGGTTTTTTCTACGACAGGCATTGATATGTTGAAGAATGTTTATGACAAAAGTACGTTTATTGGTGGGTTTCAAGAGGGAGTTTTATCTTCTATCTTAAAACTTGATGATGGAAAAAATCATTTTTACCTCACCGATACAAAAATGAATTCCATTAAAAACACCATTAATTCTAATTTTGAAATCAAAATAGAAGGGCAAGAGCTTTTGGGTAACATCTATGGAAACTTACAGAATCCTCAAGTTAATGTCAATGTAAAACGACTTCTTAAGTATCAAGTAGGCAAACAGATAGAGGGATGGTTGAGCAACGAACAGAAACAAGAAATTAAAAATGAGATTAATCAAGTAAGCGAAACCCTAAAAAATATAGATGTAAAAGAAGAAGCAAAATCGTTATTGAATAGATTGTTTTAAGCGGATTCTATAGAATTTTTGTAAAGTTCTTCTGCTATAATCAATGATATTCTATATTAAGGTGAAAAAAATGTTTGAAATATTTAAAAGTAACAATTCAATACAAAATGCAAAAATGTTTATGGGTAGCACTGAAGAGACCAAAGAGAACTTAAGTGAACGTAAAAGTTCGTATAGTGGTAAAGTGGTTAGTACTGCTCCGATTTGTAATGCCGAAGATACAATTCGTGCGTTAAAAATCGCAGAACAAGCCTCTAAAGTTACTGCAAAATCTCCATTGCATCAACGTGTTGCATGGCTTGAAGATGTAGCCGATAGATTACGAGAACATCGTGAAGATATGGCGTTGACCTTGGTACATGAGGTGGCAAAACCATTGGCGTATGCCCGTATAGAGGTTGATAGATGTATTGAGACCATTGAGCTAACCGCCAAAGAGTTGGTGGCACTCCATGGTGAGACGATTCCTACCGATATTGCTCCAAGTGGTAAAAAAACCATGGCCTATTTTACGCGTGTGCCTGTTGGGGTGGTGGCATGTATCACACCGTTTAATTTTCCATTGAATTTGGTCGCACATAAAATAGCACCAGCACTTGGAGCAGGAAATTCGGTGGTTTTAAAACCAACGCCTGAAGCACCCATGACAGCGTATAAATTGGCAAAACTCTTTAACAGTTCTAAATATGCAATTAAAGATGCTTTATCGGTTGTCTATGGCGATGTAGAGGTAGGAAGCACCTTGGTAAAAAGCATGATTCCTCGTGTGTTGTCGTTTACGGGTTCGGTGCCTGTAGGAAATATTATTACCCAACAAGCAGGAATTAAAAAGGTGAGTTTAGAGTTGGGCGGAAATGCAGCGACTTTTATTGATACCTCTGCTGATATTGTATTGGCTGGTAAACGTTGTGCCTTTGGAGCATTTGTCAATTCGGGGCAAGTCTGTATTTCACTTCAAAGAATTTATGTTCATGAGGGGATTTATGATGCTTTTGCCGAAGCGTTGGCAACAGAAACCAAAAAGCTTAAAGTAGGTTCACCTTATGAAGAAGATACGTTTATGGGACCATTGATTGATGAAGAGTCATTAGACCGAGCCAAATCATGGGTAGCCAGTGCCATAAATGAAGGGGCAACGCTACTAACAGGTGGTGAGGTGATTGATGGAAGCTTTACACCAACCGTGATGACTGATGTAACCGATGAGATGAAAATTGTTTGTGAAGAGGTTTTTGCTCCAATTGTCTCTTTGGTCAAAGTGAAGAGTTATGAAGAGGCGATTGTTAAAATGAATGATTCACCCTATGGATTACAATTTTCCATCTTTACCAATGATTTACGCTTAACGCAACGTTTTATAGAAGATGCCGATTGTGGAGGCGTGGTGATTAATGATATTCCAACATTGCGTTTTGATGTACAACCTTATGGCGGTTCAAAATTATCAGGCGTAGGACGCGAAGGACCTAAATGGGCATTGGAAGAGTTTACCGAAATTAAAAGCGTGGTGATTTGCTATTAATATTGGCTCAATTTTTATAGATATTCTCTGTAACTAATTTTCAACAAAGATATGTTATACTATAAATATAATGTTTTCTTATGTTACTATTGTATTTTAGTAATCAATTAGGAGGGGGAAATTTATGGTGGAGTATCTTTTGGGTACAGGTTTCTTAGGAACAAGAGCATTTTTAGAAATAGATTTAATAATGTTGTTTTTAACACTTTTACCGATATTGGTTTTGGGGTCTATATGGTTAGCGATTCATGAATACCATAAATTACATCGGCAGATACAAACCGTATTGTTCTATTTAAGTGTGGTAGTACTTACAGCATTTTTTTATAGTCTTTATTTTCATAGAGATTTAGAGGCGTTAATGGTACAAAGTTTTTTGAGTATGCGTTATGCAGTACTTCTTTTTATAGTACATGGTATGGTGGTTATGGTGAGTGTGTTAATGTGGTTTAGTACGCTTTTTTTTGCTAAGGCTGACCAAAAACGACGAGCCTTACCAGGTCTTTACTCTTTGTCACATAAAGCGTCGGGAAGACGTACTTTTGTGGCGATTGTGATAACCTCTGTAAGCACTTTAGCTCTCTATATTATTGTATTTGTGGCTTCTAAGTAATGGGTTATCGAATTTT
>DYMW01000054.1:6670-11032 GCA_020721385.1 Sulfurovum sp.
TTAAAACCATAAGAAATGATTTTTTTGTTACGAAAAGAGATTTTTTTATTAGCTTTAAAACAAAAAAGGCTATAATTAGTACAGATGAAAGATGAGTGTTGGAATTTCTGTTCTACTCAATTTGGATTCCACTTCATTTTTAGAAGTATATTTTCCCCTACAAAGGTACGACAATGGCACAATTAGTTAATGGAACTGTAAAATGGTTCAACGATGAAAAAGGTTACGGATTTATTGAACAAGAGAACGGTGGAAGTGACGTATTCGTTCACTTCAGACAAGTAAATAATACGTCTGGTGGACGTGTTTCTCTAGCAGATGGTCAAAAAGTAACATTTGAAATCGGTGAAGGCCAAAAAGGTCCACAAGCTGAAAACGTAACAGCAGTATAATTTTTGCTGTTCATAAAGGTGGTTTTCCACCTTTATTTCTCTTTTCTCTCTCCTCCTATTTTTTTAATCAAAATTAACATATCTTTATATTTATGGCATATTTAATCTATTGTAGCTATAATTACGCCAAAAAATAAGAGCGATTGCCATGCAAAGATTTGAAGCTTATCTTAAAGCGAATTTACCCACTGTAGAGACTTTTCATCCACATTACAATGACTCACTATCTGCAATGTTACTTGCTGGTGGTAAACGTTTCCGTCCAATGCTTCTATTGTCGGTGGTAGAGGCGTATGAACCTTTACTTTTTGAAGGTGCATTGGCTCCTGCTTTGGCATTAGAGTTTTTACATACCTATTCATTGATTCATGATGATTTACCTGCAATGGACAATGCTCCTTTACGTCGAGGATTTGAGACCCTTCATGTGACATATAATGAAGCCACTGCTATTTTGGCAGGAGATGCACTCAATACGGAAGCTTTTTATCATATAGCTAAAGCACCATTGCGAGATGATGTCAAGATAAAATTGGTTGAACTTTTAGCTCGTGATGGTGGTACCTATGGAATGGTTTTGGGACAATCAATTGATTTACATTTTGAAAATGAGCCATTAACCCTAGAAAAAGTAAAAGTTTTACATATTAATAAAACAGCTAAGTTGATTGCCACCTCTTTACTGATGGGTGCAGTTATTGTTGGATTAGCAAAAGCCAAGCAAGAAGAGCTGTATCAATTTGGAATTGATTTGGGGTTACTGTTTCAGATTCAAGACGATATTATTGATGAGACACAAAGCGAAGAAGAGGCAGGAAAAACCACAGGAAATGATGGGGATAAAAACTCTTTTATTAATTTGATAGGGTTAGATAGAAGCATGGAAGAAGCGGAGATGTTGGCTCAAAATTTAGAAGAGCGATTCAATCATTTTGATGAGGTTTTACAAAAAGCCCTTTATGATATGATGAAACATTATCTTTACCGACATAGAAGCTAATGGCTTTTGTAGTATAAAATTCTCTATTTTATACTGCTAAATCTATTTTTGAATTAAAACGATTATTTTAAAGGAATTTAAATGGTAATGACAGAGCAAAATAAAATGCGTCAAAAGATGGCAAACACCATCCGATTTTTAGCAGCCGATATGGTGCAAAGAGCAAATTCAGGACATCCTGGTGCACCAATGGGATTGGCTGATATTGCTGTGGTTTTAAGTGAACATCTTAAGCATAATCCTAAAAACCCAAAGTGGTTAAACCGTGACCGTTTGGTATTTTCTGGTGGACATGCTTCATCTCTTATTTACGCTCTTTTACACCTTTGGGGATATGATTTGTCGTTAGAGGATTTAAAAAATTTTAGACAACTTGATTCTAAAACTCCAGGTCACCCAGAGTATGGTCATACAGATGGTGTAGAAATTACCACAGGTCCATTGGGTCAAGGTGTTGCCAATGCGGTTGGTTTTGCGATGGCTGCAAAATATACAGGGGGTCAAGTAAACTCTGAGACGTGTGCATTGATTGACCATAAAGTATACTGTTTGTGTGGTGATGGTGATTTACAAGAGGGTATTTCGTATGAAGCATGTTCGTTGGCAGGGCATTTAAAGCTTGACAATATGGTACTCATTTATGATTCTAATTGTATTACCATTGAGGGTGATACTGATATTGCATTGAGTGAAAATGTAGAGTTGAGATTTTTAGCACAAGGTTGGGATGTTAAAAAGATTAATGGTCACTGTTATGATGATATTGATAGAGTACTTAATGAAATAAAAACGGCCATCAAACCAACGATTATTATTGCCAATACCATTATTGGTCGTGGGGCAGGTGAACTAGAAGGAACACACCATACACATGGGGCTCCATTGGGTGATAAAATCATTGCAGAATCAAAAGAGAAAGAGGGTTTTCCTGCGGAAAGTTTCTATATTCCTGAAGATGTATTGGTTCGATTTAGATGTGCAATTGATAATGGAGAGCTTTATGAAAAAGAGTGGATCCATCGACATAAAGAGGCACCACTGATTGAGCAAAATGAAGCGATGAGTAGGTTGCTTAATCCTGATTTTTCAGCCATTGAATTTCCTGATTTTAGTGAAATTAAAGCGATGGCAACTAGGGATAGTAATGGTAAAATTTTAAATGCCATTGCCAAAGCGGTGCCTTCTTTTATTGGTGGTTCAGCAGATTTGGCTCCATCCAACAAGACAGAGTTAAAAGATATGGGTGACTTTCCAAAAGGGCGTAACATGCACTTTGGTATTCGTGAACACGCGATGGCTGCGATTACCAATGCAATGGCACTTTATGGAACAGTTATTCCTTTTAATGCGACCTTCTTTGTATTTTCGGATTATTTAAAACCAAGTGCCAGAATTGCGGCATTAACCAAGATCCAAAACTTTTTTGTTTGGACACATGACAGTATTGGTGTGGGTGAAGATGGACCAACACATGAGCCAATTGAGCATATTAGCCAGTTTAGAGCATTACCAAACTTTTATGTATGGAGACCAGCCGATGCGACAGAGAATGTGGAAGCATGGAGAACGGCACTAACAATAAAAGCTCCTCATGGATTTGTATTGAGTCGACAAAATCTTCAGACACTTAAACCAGAGAGAGATTTTGGTGAAGTATCTATGGGAGCGTATATTGTTAAAGAGCGTGAAGATGCGAACTTTACATTAATGGCAAGTGGTTCAGAGTTGATGCTGTGTCTTCAGTCGGCATGTTATTTAGAAGCTTTTGGTATTCGAGCCAATGTGGTTTCTGTTCCTTGTCTTGACCTTTTTAATGAGCAAGATGCCGAGTATAAAGCAAGAGTAGTAAGTAAATCAACCAAAGTATTGGCAGTAGAAGCAGCAACGGCTACAGAATTTTATCGATATGCAGATGATGTTCTTGGAATGGAAAGTTTTGGTGCATCAGCTCCTGCAGAATTGTTGTTTGAGAAGTTTGGATTTACGATTGAAAACGTGATGAAGAGAGCGTGTGCGTTAATGGATATAGAGTACAAAGCGGTTACATTAGAAAATTGTTAAATGCTTAAAAGAAGAGGTTATTTACCTCTTCTATGTTTTACCATCCTGTCATGTAACCATAATCTTCCGATTGATTGAGAATGGTTAACAACTCCTCTTTTACCGTTTTCCCCTTTTGATATTTTACAAAAAGAGCAACCGTTAATTGCCCAGGCCCATCCCCTTGTGCTCCATTTTTTACAAAAATATTTATAGGTATGGTAGCTGTACCATTGGTTTGAAGGGTAACAGCTTTTTGAAGCGTTAGCTTATTTTCTTTTTGCCACTCTAATGAAAAGAAATTCTCTTGACTTTGTGTGGGCAGATAAGCACCACCAGGAGAGGCTTCACTTCCTGTGGTAAAGATGGTTTTGGTATAAAATTCAAGAATGTTAATTGAGTGTTTGGTGTTGTTGTGAAGGGTTAGTTCATAGCTAGGAATGGTTCCAATGGTATGGTTAATATAATCAGACAACACCATTGACCAATCCATCTCTTCGCTTCCCTCTTGGTCATGATAATTTTTAAAGAAGTCACTCTCTTTAATCATCTCTTTTGTCTTTTCACTCACTTCCCAAATGTTATCAGTAATGGTGTTTTTGTTGGCTATCCACTCTAAATGGTAGTATCCATTTTTGAGAAATTGGTTCAGATAAAGCTCTTTATCAAAAACATCAATACCTGTACCATCAACATAATAAGGAGAAGGATGACTCGATGGTAAGATATTTCCATGATAGAGTGCATCAAGTTTATTATTAGGAGTCTGTTCTAATTTCCATTGACCATAAATACTATCATTATGTGCATTTAAGCTTAAATTGATGTCAAATGTTTGTGCAAAACTGTAAATCGTTGTAAGTAGAAATAGGGCTATAATTTTTTTCATTGAATTTATCCTTCATTGATAGACGTTGATTAATGAACTTT
>DYMW01000055.1:0-3471 GCA_020721385.1 Sulfurovum sp.
ACATTATCGGAAGCAAATATTTTTAATTGGGTTTGCTTCTCGTTAGAAGGCAGATGGTATTGACGCTCCAAATATTCAACAATCGCTTCTCCCGAGTGAATCAACAAGGGTTTCTCATTAAAATAATTTTGTAAAGCTTCCCCAATAAGTGGAAAATGGGTACAGCCTAAAATAATCGCTTTGGGCGTTTTAATATCTGAAAAATAGTATCGCATCGTCGATTCAATAATCTCTCCCGAGAAAATTCCCTCTTCTACCAATGGTACAAAAAGTCCTGTCTGTAATGCAGTAATATTGTTGTATCCCAATTTTTCAAATGCATCTTGATAACGTCTTGAAGTAATGGTTGCCCGTGTGGCAATAATTAAGATGGAATCATCTTTTTTAAGATGGCTATTTTCAAGTGCCATCACACCTGGTTCAATCACCCCTAAAACAGGATACTTACTTTGAGCATTCATTTCAGGTAAGGCATAGGCAGAGACGGTATTACACGCGGTAATGAGTAAATCAATATCAAAATTGTTAAAAAATTCTAAGGCTTCTAGGGAGTAACGAATAATGGTATTTTTATCTTTAGGACCATAAGGAACCCGAGCTGTGTCCCCATAATAGATAACTTCATCAAAAAGATTTTGAGCTAAAAGGGATTTAATAACGCTTAATCCTCCTGCTCCAGAGTCAAAGACACCTATTTTCATAATGCTTTTCTCACTAAAGCTTCATCTATCGATTCAGTCATTTTAATATCTATTTTAAATTAAGCATCATTCATAATGGCTAAGAACTCTTCATTACTTTTAGTTTTAAGCATTTTAGAGAATAAAAATTTTAATCCCTCTACATCTTCCATGTTTTGCATGGCATTTCTAATTGCCCACACTTTTTGAAGCGTTTCTGGGTCAATCATCAACTCTTCTTTTCTGGTTCCTGATTTGGTCACATCAATGGCAGGATAGATTCTTCGTTCCGATACATAACGGTTCAAGACAACTTCAGAGTTACCTGTACCTTTAAACTCTTCAAAGATAACCTCATCCATACGACTACCTGTATCAATCAAAGCCGTAGCAATAATGGTTAAGCTTCCACCCTCTTCAATGTTTCTAGCAGCACCAAAGAATCGTTTTGGTTTATGCAGTGCATTGGCATCAACCCCACCTGAAAGTACTTTTCCTGAACTTGGTGTTACGGTATTGTAGGCACGTGCAAGTCGCGTAATAGAGTCCAGTAAAATAACCACATCTTTTCCACTCTCTACCCGTCTTTTTGCTTTTTCGATTACCATCTCTGCGGTACGAACATGATTTTGTGCAGGAAGATCAAATGTAGAACTATACACCTCACCTTTAACGCTTCGTTGCATATCGGTAACCTCTTCAGGTCGTTCATCAACCAAAAGAACCATGAGTGAAACATCTGGAGAATTATAAGTAATACCATGAGCCAACTCTTTAAGTAACTCTGTTTTACCTGTTCGTGGAGGTGCAACAATCAAAGCTCTTTGACCTTTACCTATTGGGGTAAACAAATCAAGTAAACGTCCTGTTAACTTCATAGGATTATATTCTAATTTCAATCTTTCTGTAGCATAAAGAGGTGTAAGGTTATCAAATAAAGGTCGTTTTTTAGACTCTTCAGGAGGAAGATAATTAATGGCTTCTATTTTAAGGAGTGCGTAATATTTCTCTTGATCTTTTGGCTGTCGTACTTGCCCTGTAACAATGTCTCCATTTCTAAGAGCAAACCGCTTAATTTGTGTGCCACTAACATAGGTATCATTGCTTGAGTTGGCAAAGTTGCCATCTTCTGATCGTAAAAAACCATACCCATCACTCATGACCTCTAAAATACCTGTAAAGAGAATAAATCCACCCTGCTTTACTTGGGATTTTAAAATTTCAAAAATAAGATCTTTTCGTTTATATTCGTTCGGATTTTCAACATCAAAATCATTAGCAATTTCAACAAGTTTCTCTAAAGGTTTGGATTGTAAATCTTCTACTTTGTACCCCTCAACAGGTACATGGGTTCTATTGGTTTTTTTATTGGTGTTTTGTTTTTTTTGTTGTTCGCTCATGGGTCCTCTTGAAAGCTATCTGGAGATTGTGGTTTTTTGTAGTTGTGTTATTATAATAAAGTTATCGTTAAATTCTGATAAGAATTATGTAAATAGTGCCATGATGAATAAAGGTACATAAATAATAACCCCTAAATATTCCATCCATGGTGCCATTTTTAGCTCCAACATGGAAGTTAATTCTCTCTCCATATTTTTGGTAATATACTTTTGTTTGATCATTTCTATTTTAAAAAATATATCAAATGTTTTCATCAATAAAATAACAATCATATAAAAATCCAATAAATCTAAATAGAGACTCACAAAAAGAGCAAAATAAAAAGTTGGATGAATTAGAAAAAAGAGAAAAACAGATTTTTGATAATATCCATATAACCTCTCTATCATTGTACCCAACGTAGATGCTTTTTGCATTTTGGCTTCTATCAATTCTAAAACAATCATAATCACTGTGAATTGTATCAATATACTCATAAGTAGAATTTTATCCAACTCTTGGCTATAATGCATTTAAAAAAGAAGCTTAATGAAAAAACTTTATATTACTGACCTTGACCATACTTTTTTACACAGTAGCCAATCGGTCACCCCTTTTTCCAAACAAATTTGGAACGAAAAAGCCAATCATGCTCAACTCTCAGTAGCCACAGCTCGAAGCTTTAGTAAAACTCATGAATTTTTAGAAGGATTACAACTCAATACCCCCTTAATTCTACTTGATGGAGCCATGGTTGCCACGACACAAAAAAAACTTATTGATATTAAAACTTTAGATAAAAAAATAGGGGATGCCATTATTCATGAAGGGGTACAATTTGGAATTTATCCTTTCGTAATTTCATTAAATGACCATCAATCCTTAGATGAAACTTTTGCGGTTCCTGCCGTACTCAATTCTTTTCAAGATTATCTTCTGCGAAACAATTATGCCACTGATAAACGCTTGTCTTTTAAAACAAAAATAAAAGGTGCCAAAGATACCTTAAAAATTGTCTACATGGGTGAGGAAAAAGTCTTACGCCCTCTAACTGAACATTTAAGAGATATTTTTAAAGAGAAGATTGAGCTTAAATTGGCACCTGAAAAATACATGAATTGCTACTTCTTAACCATTTTACATCCTCTAGGTGACAAAGCCCATGCCTTAGAAAAAGTGCATGAATACCTTAATCTTTCAGCCATCAATACAACAGTTTTTGGTGACAGTCTTAATGATATAGGAATGTTTAAATTGGCTGGAACAGCCGTTGCAGTGAACAATGCTTTGGATGCAGTTAAACAAGAAGCTGATATTGTTTTAGCAGAGAGTAATGATGAAGACGCTGTAGCCAAATATCTACAGCAACATATAAAATGTGATTAGTCACATTTTATAAATCAATTTTATA
>DYMW01000055.1:3571-9112 GCA_020721385.1 Sulfurovum sp.
TACTTCTAACCGCTCTGGTGTGCCAATGTCATACCATGTCCCTGAATAATGTTCTGTGGTTAATTTTTTTGCTTCTATGGCGTTAAAAAGCAATGGTGCCAACGCTTGTCTACCATATTCTACTGTGTCAAACAACTGTTTAGAATAATACCCAATGCCTGAAAAGGTATATTTTTCACTGCCCTCAAACAATGAAAAATCTCCTTTTAGATTGTGTTTAGGATTGTCCACCACAATTAAATGAGCCTCTATATCTTCATCCAATTTAAATCGAGCATTAAATGGATAATCGGTCCAAACATCCCCATTGACCACCAAAAAAGTCTCACTAAGCATTGGCAATGCTTTAACAATTCCTCCTGCTGTCTCTAATGCTCCTTCCTCTTGTTCATCCGAAAAATAAATCTTTACACCAAATTGAGAACCATCACCCAAATAATCTATAATCTTTTGTCCCAAATAGGCAACATTAATCACAATATCGGTAAACCCTGCCTCTTTCAATCGCTCTATATGCCAAACAATTAAAGGTTTTCCTCCTACTTCAAGCAGGGGTTTTGGAACATTATTGGTAAGTGGTCGCATTCGTTTTCCCATTCCTGCCGATAAAATCATTGCTGTCATAAAAGCTCCTTCTCTAATAATTGCATAAATGGCTCCAACTCTTTATATTTAGAACAGACTTGTTTGATGTATTTTCGGGTTAATGGTATATGTTTCAAGTAACCTCTTTTTCCATCACGAATATTCAAACGGGCAAAAATCCCCAAAATCTTAATATGCCGTTGTAATCCCATAAAATCAAACCAACGTATAAAAAGCTCATCACTCACTTTAATGCCTTTGCTTCTTTTGAACTCCAATGCTAAAACTTCTATTTTCTTGGCATCAAACTCAACATAAACATCTTTAAGTAAAGAGACCAAATCATAGGTAATCGCCCCTACTCTGGCATCTTGATAATCAATAGGAATCAATTTACCCCCCAAGAGCATAATGTTTCGTGAATGAAAATCGCGATGCACCAAAACATTTTGCGGTTGAGATAAAACCTCTTTTGTAATCAGACTCAATGTCGTCTCTAAAATCTCTTGTGCCTCTTTGGTTAAATCTTTTTCTAAATGTTTCTCGACATACCACGCTTTCATCAAATCCATCTCCAAGCGTAAAAACGCTTCATCATACGGCTCTAATCCTTTAACCTCAGCCTTTTGCATCTTCACAATTTCACAAATCGCTTTCATGTAAAGCAGGTGAAAACTCTGTTCATTGAGTAAATCTGCCAAATGAATTGAGCCTAAATCTTCTAACAGTAAAAAACCCTCATCCAGATTTTTAAAAATAATCCGTGGTATCGTTAATCGAGCTTTTAACAAACGTCTTGAAACATCCAAAAAAGGAATCAGTGAGGCTCTTTGTGCCGACGCATCCATCACCACCAACGTTGCATCTTCCAACACCAAACGATAATAATTTCTAAAACTGGCATCAGCAGAAATAACCTCTAAAGTATAATTTTTATATCCTAATGTATCTATCCACGCTTTAATTTCCTGCATAAACACCTCCTAAAATGCTATTCTTTTGTGTTCCTGTCACACTTGTTAACTCAATCGCTTCTCGTCTTAATCGTTTATAGGCAAACCATGCAAATATCATTGCTTCCATGGCGTCAGGACTCACACCATAAACCTCTGTTGATTGCACTTTAACATGAGGCAAACCCTGTTGCAACTGCTCCATCATAAAACGATTTTTTACGCCACCACCACACACCAGTAACGTTGTAATGTTAAATTTTTTAACCTCATTGGCAATGCTCTGTACCGTTAATGCCAACAATGTAGCTTGAACATCTTCACTTTTAATTGACTCAAATAGAGCAAGATATTGCATTAAAAAACTTCGGTTAAAATATTCACGACCTGTACTTTTTGGGTAAGGCAAAGCAAAATAGTCATCTCCAAGAAGTTGTGTAAGCAATGTATCCTCTACCGTTCCCGACTTTGCCCAAACCCCATCTTTGTCATAATGTGCTTGATTATGTTCATACATCCACATATCAAGCAACACATTTCCGCACCCTGTATCGTACCCAATGAGTGGAGATTCCAATACGGTAATGTTTGCCATTCCACCAATATTGACCACCGCACACGAAGGAATATCTGAAAATAAAAATTGATGAAAGGCTGGAGCAAACGGAGCACCTTGTCCTCCATTGGCAATGTCTTTTTGTCTAAAATCGGTCACCACATCAATGGCTGTTTTACTCGCCAACAAAGAGGGATTTCCCAACTGCATCGAAAAAGGAATATCGCCCAAAGGCTGATGCCAAAGGGTTTGCCCATGTGAACCAATGGCTACAATATCACAGGATTTTAATGCATACTTATTCAAAAAATGGTTCACCGCATCGGCATACTCCAATGCCAAAGCCACATCCAATGCACCAATTTCTGCCAATGTTGTTCCCTTGGTTATCATGCTTAAACTGTGGGCTTTTAAATAAGTTGATAACTCATACTCCTCATACGCTATACAACTGCAAGAATTTTCATCTATTTTACATAAGGCAATGTCAATACCATCCATAGACGTTCCTGACATAATACCAATATACAAACCTTTAAACATCTTTTTTACTCCCCATCATCATAATGCCAAAGGAGACCAAAGTTCCCACTATCATCATGATTGAAAAATCTATTTTTATCTCTATAAAATAACCAATCACATAAGGTTGTAAAATAAGCACCGTTGTAAATCCCCCAATCAACGCCCATAAAACCGTCTGTTCATTGCCTCTATTGGTAAATATTCCTGCTCCATAAACACCCAATAAAGAGGCATACGCAAAGGTCATCACACCCAAAGCAAAACTTAACAAATCAAGTTGCGTGTACTGTTGCCAATAGTAACTTAACATCGCCATCATCGACAGTAAAACTGCAAAAACAATGACCATTAAACGCCCTGCTTTTAAAAAGTGGGCTTCATTTCTATCCTTGTTAAACAACCATTTTTTAGATAACCATGGTCGGTAAATATCTTCCACCGCCACTGAAGCCATGGCTGAAAGTACTGAATTTGCCGAAGAGAGTGCTGCGGCAATTGCTCCAACGGTCACCAATCCACGTAACCCTTCTGGCATCTCATTGAGAATATAGTGCATGAAAATCGTGACACTCTGCCCATCTACATTTTGGTCAATACATGCCAATTTTATATTTGATAGTTCGGGATGTTGATAAAAAAGATAAAGCAAAAGACCAATCAATAAAAATAAAAATGCCACAGGTAATGTAAAAATAATTGCGTAAATTAACGACTTGGCCCCCTCTTTTCTGTTTTTACACGTCAGCACTCTTTGGGTCATATCTTGGTCAAGTCCATAGGCAGCGATATTTAACAGTAACCAACCTGTTAGCAATGTCCAAATGCTAAACCCTCCTGAAAAAGAGAAATCAACCAACTTTAATTTGTTATCATGATTGAGTGTGGTCATAATGGTTGAAAAATCTGTATTCAAACTGTAATAAAGATAAACCAACACTGCTAACCCTGCACCAATGTAGGTCATGGCTTGAATAATATCTGACAATATCACCGACTTTACCCCACCAAAATAGGTATATGCCAATGCACCCAACATTAAAATAGCAATGGCAATCGCGATATGTACTGCTTCAATATCAGAAAAAAGTATCATTGAAATGGCCAAGGCTCCAATATACAGCCGAGCTCCAGAAGCAAACAATCGACCCAACAAAAACATAATACCTGCATAACGTTTTGAGCTTTCACCATAACGATGCTCTAAATACTCATAAACCGTGATGGCATTAATCGCATAAAATTTAGGAACCAAAACTTTTGCTACAAAAACCACTGCCAAAAATGCCGAAACATAAAAGCCCAAAAAAGTTAAATCATTTTTATACGAATATTCAGGTCCACCCAAAAAAGTAGCAGCCGATTGGGAGGTTGCCAAAACCGAAATAGCCACCGCCAATATGGGCATGGCATTGCCCCCTGTAAAATAATCACGTGAAGTTGTAACCCTGTTTTGACTCAATAACACCGAAGTTAAAATTAACACTAAAAAATACGAAAAAAATATTGTCCAATCCAAACTACTAAAGTTTGATTCCATTGCCATCCTTCAATATTATCTGTTTGTATTATAACCAATGTGTCAAAGAAACCAAACCCTATTTGGGCTATAATCTGTTAAAAACTCAGGACAATCATGCAAACTAAACAACAATCACCCTATTTTATCTTTGGTCTTATTTCTACCCTTATAACCTTTGGTATTTTTGCCTATTTATCACAACAGATGAATCCAATTTTTGCCTATTTTGGTGGAGTCAATCTTGCAACATTTCTACTCTATGGATACGACAAAAAGATAGCCCATACCAATAAACTAAGAGTACCTGAATGGAATCTACACGCCCTAGCCATGTTTGGAGGCTCTCCTGCTGGACTCTTCTCACAAAAGTTTTTTAGACATAAAACAATAAAAAGTTCATTTCAATTGATTTATTGGGGAATTGTTTTGGTACAAGTTGGGGTGGTTTGGGGATTAAAAGTTTTTTAGAGAAGCGTGAAGATGAGGATAATACATCCTCAAACTTCACTCAAATTGATAAATTATTAGATAACATGAATAATTTGTGTTGCTGTAGCTTCATTTCCTGTACTGTCTGTTGCTGTATAGGTAATGGTGTAGGTACCAATCGTTGCAGTATCCACAACTCTTGTTGTTGCATCTACTGATACGGTATCACCACTTATTGTTACCGCAACATTACCATCTCTACTGTCTTGTGCGGTTGCATAAGCTCTATAGGTACTTCCTTGGTTAACTGTAATCTCACTACCATCTTTTACAATAATGGTTGGTGGTGTTACATCTGTTCCTTCATCGGTTGTCAATAAAGCAATGTTATCCACGCTAATATTACCTGCATACAGAAAATCAATTCTAAATCCATTAATACTCACAAGGGTATTTCCTGGTTCTGCTTTATCCAAATCAACGGCTATGTTTCGCTCAAAAGAACGCCATACACCATCTTTAACGACACTACCTAAACCATAAGCAAGTCCATTGCTAGGCGTATTACTATCACTGTATTTTAGTTCTCTTAAACCATTGGCACTACGAATATAAACGGTTATTTTAAATGCATTAGATACTTTCATATCCCATTGAATCGTATTGGTGTCAATATCTGCCCAACCTGATTTTTTTTCACCCAAAACATAATACGCATTTGTTTTTCCTACCGTTTGAACCTGAATTACGTTACTCTGTTTATCAGCAGCATAAACATTGGTAATAGTTGAATTGACATCTGCCTTAAAAGTTGTCCATTTTGACGTATTCCCCTCACTTGCATCTTCATACATTACTGTACCTTCTGGTAATGTGGTGTTGGTATCAATCACTGGTGGTATTGTTGTGTTTGTTTCAGTCACTGGTGGTGGCGTTGTTGTATTGGTTTCTGTCACTGGTGGCGTTGTTGTGTT
>DYMW01000055.1:9212-10940 GCA_020721385.1 Sulfurovum sp.
CTGGTGGCGTTGTTGTGTTGGTTTCTGTCACTGGTGGCGTTGTTGTATTCGTTTCTGTCACTGGTGGCGTTGTTGTTGTGTTGGTTTCTGTCACTGGTGGCGTTGTTACCTTAATTCCATTGGTTAAATTTAAATGTGCTTTTACATCATTTTCAGAAAGAAATTCAATGCTGTCATCTTTCTCTCGTATTTTCATCTTTAATTCTTCTAATGTTAACGTAGCTATATCTAAACTGTCTCCAAATAAATCATTGGTATCTCTTAAAATATTGATACCATTGGTTGCATTTTGGTCATTGTCTAATGACTGCAAAAGCGTTGCAATTTTAAGAACTTCACTGTTACTTACATCTGTTCTATTTACTCCTACAAGATCTTGAATATGAACTTCTCCATCTGAAGGTACGGCTGAAAGATTACCTAATTTTATCTCTCCTAAATAAAAGGCTACAGGTAATGCATTACACGTAAATGTTCCATTATTTGTTGTAAATTTATCTGTTGCTCCACTATCACAAATGTATCGTAAACCTTCTACTGCTGAATCAATAAATTTTCCACTTATAACTGTACTGTTATCAACCGTTTTGGTTGGTATACTTGTGGCACTACTATCTCCACATCCACTTAAAACCAATGATACCACTGTAAAAGATATCCATTTTGTTATTCCAAACATTAGTTGTCCTTTTTAATTTTTTTTATTAAAGAATAATTTTATATATTAAAATTAGTTTTCTTTAGTTGAATTCTATAATTTTTTAATTTAATCTTTCCTTATTTTATAATTATATTTTAATAAAAATAAATATATTTTAATATGATAGGGAATAAATAAGATAAAATATTGATATAAATTTATATAAAAAGTATTGTTTCATGGGGTTTAAAGTGATTTTTAAGTTAAAGTTTTAATAAAAAAGATTACGAAGAACAATTTAATATTTCACTTCATTACAAAGTGAATATTTTCTAAGATTTAAATAACTTTATCAAACCCCACTCAAATTCAAATCAACCACAGCTTCACGTACATCCTGCATAAACTTAGCTCCAGGGTCTGTTTTTTCGGTTCGGTATCCTTTGTCTTTTTCTAACCAAAACTCACTCTTTTCCATCTCTTGGTATTCATGGTGACCTATCATTTTGGTGATGGTGGGATATTTGGCTTTTAAATAGCGTACCAATGCAATGTTGGCTTGAAGTTGTGCAGGGGTTAAATCTTCAGCTTGATTGCTTTTGCCTCCAATATTTTCAATACCTATGCTTGAATAGTTTAATCCAATCACGTGACGTGCCATCCAGTTTTCAGGCATGAGTCGGTAAATGGTTCCGTCACGTTTGACCATAAATTGTGCTGATACATTTAACGCCCCTGCATTGGCAATGTCTTTTCTATCTGAAAAGAGTTTTTGAGGTTGAAGCCGTTTAAAACTTTTGTCAAAACTCATCTCGGCTGTCCAATGTAAAACGATAATTTTAGGTTCTATCTCAATATTTTCTACCTCAAAACCATAATGACTTTTAATATACTCTTTGGTCATATCAATACGCTCTTGACCAAAATCTATCGGTTTGTCTATAATATTAATACTCTCTATACCATTGGCATAACTTGTTATCAACAATGCTGTCAATGTAGATACTATTTTTTTCATTCTTTTAATTCCTTTATTGTCAAGTTTCACCACGTTGTACCATTCCATTCAAAGCAATAGTATAAAACTC
>DYMW01000001.1 GCA_020721385.1 Sulfurovum sp.
AAGTAGTAATCAACAGATTTTTAGATGTTTTCTTTTTTTACTCTCATGTTATAAAACTTTAAAATCATCTCTATCTTAGCACGAGGAACATTCAGAGCATTTTCAATGACCATCAACTCTTTACCCTCTTCATACATTTCAATAATTTTCTCTTTTATCCTCTCTTCTAAAGGTGTTTTATTAATATTCATACGCTCTTCAAGCTCATAGATATACTCTTGCAATGAGGCTACTTTAAGTTCTAACACTTCCAACGAGTCTGCTTTATGTTGAGCCGTACCCTTTTCAAAAACAATATAAATTAAAATTCCCACCACACCAATAAATGAGAATAGTGTAAATATGTATAACAGTTCCATTAAAAAATCTCCAAAATAATCAATAAGAAAAAGAGAATCCCCAAATATCCATTGACTGTAAAAAATGCTTTGTCTATTTTAGTAAAATCTTTGTTGACCAAATAGTGTTCATAGGTTAGCATAATGGCACTTAAAACAACTGCTAAGATCGCATAAAATCCTAAATTGGCACTCTGAACAAAAAATCCCCACAATACAATCGTCATCAAATGAAACACTTTTGCAAGATGCATGGTATTGTTTGCCCCAAATTTTGAAGGAATGGAATGCAACCCATTTTCCTTGTCAAACTCTATATCTTGTAAGGAATACAACAAATCAAACCCTGCCACCCAAAAAACAACGCCACCTGCCAAATAAAGCGACCATGATGTTATCTCTCCCAATACTGCTACCACACCAGCAATAGGTGCTAAACCTAAAGAGATGCCCAAAATAATATGTGCCAACGAAGAGAAACGTTTAAAAAAGGTATACGCACCAAGTATCCCCAAAATAGGCACAGCCAGTTTAAATGCCAAATTGTTAATAAAATAAGCCACCACTACAAAAAGTAACGCATTAATGACAATAAAGGTTATCATTGTAGTATGACTCACTCGACCATCAACGGAGGGTCTATTTTTGGTTCGAGGATTTAAAGCATCAATATCGCGGTCAAGATATCTGTTCACACCCATCGCAAAATTTCTGGCACTCACCGCTGCTAAAATACCTAAAAAAAATAATTTCCATCCAAACCAACCATGCTGGGCAACCAACATAGCAATAAAAATAAAAGGAAAAGAAAAAATAGAGTGCTGAAACATTACCAACTCAGAAAGGTTGGCAAGTTTTGTTTTAAAACTGTGCATCATGGTTTAGGGATGAGGAATTTTTAATTGACTGTTGAGTGACCATGCAACGATAGCAACCAACACACCAATAATATAAACATTAGCAACAATCCCATACGAGAAGAGTAGATAGAGTACCCAAAGTAAAATAGCACCCAAAGGTGTTGGCACACCTGTAAAATATTTGGTGACCTTGCCCTCTTCTGATTTAATGTTAAATTCAATCAATCGCCGAAGTCCAGCAACAATATAGGCAATAAACAATGCTCCTAAAATTAACTCTTGCGTGTTGTCTCCATTTTGAGTAAGGGCATAATAGAGTAAAAATGAAGGCATCACCACAAATGAAATAAAATCAGCATAACTGTCAACTTGTATTCCAAATTCAGTAGAAAGATTATACTTTCTAGCCACTTTTCCATCGGCAATATCCAATGCACCTGCAATCCATGCTAAAATAATGGCTGTAAAAAAATCTCCATGAACAATAAAATGTATGGCAATAATACCTGATGCGATATTACCAAAGGTAATTAAATTCGCAAGATTAAAACGGTTGTTTTTATCAAATAACATTAAAAATCCTTTCTAAAAAGTTTATTTTACCCTATTAGTAATAAGTAGTCGTTGATGGTAAAATGTGAATATTTTAAACATTATGTAATAGTATAAAATATGTAATGTTTAAATATATTAATTAATATATTTTTTTATATTAATTAATAATTTATACACCTATAATATGCTATTATAGGTGTATAAATTAATTTGTTAGATTTTTTATTACCCATTTTTTATGGATTTCATACTCTTCAAGGACAAATCATAATGAGTGAATTTCGCCAAATGGCACTTATTGGATCAACTGCATCGGGTAAAAGTGCATTAGCCATTGAATTGGCTCACAAAAATAATGCACACATACTCTCTTTGGATTCTTTGGCTATCTACAAAGAAATCAACATTGTTTCCGCTAAGCCTTGTATGGAAGAGCGTGAAAATATCCAACATTTTGGACTTGATGTTATCTTTCCTGATCAACCTTTTGATGTTACGACTTTTATAAAACTCTATCATCAAGCTAAAAAAACATCTATAAAAGATGGGAAAAACCTCATTATTGTGGGCGGAACCAGTTTTTATCTGAATATTCTACTCAATGGAATCAGTCAACTCCCCACTATTTCAGAACAAAGTAGACTAAAAAGCCATAAACTTTTATCCAATCTTGAAAAAGCATATCGCTTTCTCTATACGCTTGACCAAGCGTATATGAAATCTATTGCACCTTCAGACCGTTATCGTATTGAGAAGATGCTCAATCTCTATTTTGAAACCAACTTAACACCGAGTGAATATTTTAAAAAAAATCCACCAAAACCAACCATTACCCAAAAACTGCCCATTTATGAAATTGCTGTCGAAAAAGAGATATTACGTCAACGCATCAATACCCGTACGCTTAAAATGCTTAAATGTGGACTGATTGATGAGATTTTTTATTTGGAAAAACACTACAGCCGTCAACCCAACTGTATGAAAGCCATTGGGATTAAAGAGGTTCTTTCTTATTTGGATGGAGAGTATACCAAAACAGAAATGCAAGAACAAATTGTGATTCATACCACCCAACTTGCCAAACGACAACGTACCTTTAATAAATCTCACTTTCAAAATAAAACCATGTTACCATTGTATGAATTGAGTAAACTTTTGGCAAAAAAAGATGTTTTTATCTAAAATTTAACAGAAAATTAATACTTTTACTATATCATAAGTATAAATAATTTATGAGGAAAATACCAAATGAGAAAAAAATTACTTCTTTTAGTCGCATTCACTATTTTAGGATGTTCAGATCAACCCATGAAACAAGAAATGCCAACACGTTTCCAATCGGTTGCCATTGATCAAGCCCAACTTCTTCAAGAAGGTGAAGATAAAATCTCATGTCCTAAATGTGGTATGAATTTACCCATGTTCTACAAAACCAATCATGCAGCTACTGTAGATGGAAAAGTGCATCAATTTTGCTCTATTCATTGTTTAGCCACCACAATTAAAGAGGGTAAAAAAGTTGATAATATCCAAGTAGTTGACAATGAAACCCTAAAATTTATTGATGCCAAAACAGCATGGTATGTTGTGGGAAGTTCTAAAGCTGGAACCATGAGTAAAGTGAGTAAATATGGATTTACCGATAAAACAAAAGCCGAGACATTTGCCAAAAAGTTTGGTGGAGAAGTGATGAATTTTGACGCTACCTTAAAATTGGCAGAACAAGAGTAAACAAAAGTATCAATGTTGTTAAAACTCTTTATCGCACTTGTTTTGCTTATGAACTTCTTGATATCCGAAGAGTTGTCTCCTGCCCAATATACCCAGTTGGTACAAAAAGGAGAAAAAATAGCCCTTAAACTTTGTGATAAAGAGAAGTTGTCCACCATTCAAACCAAAGAACTCAATGCAACACTTCAACAGATTGATGCAATTGGCCCCTGTATAGCGTTAAATAAACCCTACAAAAAAGCCTTAGCCTACTTTCTCCTTAGTCAAAATCACAGCCATGTAAGTCATGGAACCCATTCTATAGAGGTTCCACAAAACAGCAAATGCCCTGTTTGTGGAATGTTTGTAAGCAAATATCCAAAATGGTCTGCATTAATGGAGATAGACGGGAAAAAACTTTACTTTGATGGGGTGAAAGACATGATGAAATATTATATTTTTGATGCAGATTTTCCTTATGATAGAGCCAACATAACAACCCTTCATGTAACCGATTTTTATACCCTTCAAGCCATTAATGCCAAAGAGGCTTTTTATGTGATAAACTCCAATATTTATGGGCCTATGGGAAATGAGTTGATTCCATTTATCACGCAACAATCGGCTCAAAATTTTATGAACGACCATCAAGGCAAACGCATTTTAAAGTTCAATGAAATAACCTCAAAAATCATCATGGAGCTTGAAGAGTGATAAAAAGCTTTTTATTGCTCTTTTTCCTTTTGGCTTTAATGATTGTGGGAATATCGCTACATTACACCACCTATCCCTATGCCAAAAATAGAGAAAAACTTCAAAACATTGCTTCACTAACGCAACAGACAACCCCCTCGCTTAGTGTCACCTATGATGAAAAAAGAGAACTTTTCAACAACACCTCCAACATCATCTATCCTGAAATGCCATCCACCAATACCATGGGATTTGTCTATGCTCAATAACGCTTTTTTTCACTTCTTAACCCTGCAACTTTTTAAAGAGCGTTCTAAACATATTGGCATTATTATCATCTCTGTACTGATACTTTTTTTATTAAGCTCTGTACTTTTTATCTCTTCTTCTCTGCGTCACAGTCTCAACGAAACCCTACAGGTGCAACCCGATTTTGTGATAAGTAAAGTTCAAGGTGGAGAAAATCGAGCTACTCCTTTAACATGGAGCAATGAATTGCTTAATATTTATGGTATCACCCATGTTAGCCCTAGAGTTTATGGACGTTATTTTTTTAAAAGTAAAGCCAAATCATTTTTGATTGTAGGGGTTGATTTTTTGGATGAACAGGCTCATAAAAATCTGCAAAAGCTTATTGAAAATATCGATATAAAAACCTTTTTAACACAAAACAGTATGCTCGTAGGAGAAGGGGTTAAAGAATATTTGGCTCACAATTTTTACGATAAAAGCTACAACTTTTTAACCCCAAAAGGGGAATTTAAAACCGTTAAAATTTTTCAAACCCTTCCTACCAAAACAAACCTTATTGGCAATGATATGATGATTATGCCGATGGATTTGGCACGAGAGATTTTAGGCTATGGTGAAGATGAAGTAACCGATATTGGTTTTAATGTTCCCAATCCTGATGAATGGACAATGATAAACGACAAAGTCTCGGCATTACATTATGATGTACGTGTGGTCAATAAAAAAGAGGTTCAACAATCTTATGAACATCTCTACAACTATAAAGGGGGCGTATTTTTAATGCTCTTTTTGATTCTGCTGAGTACCTTTATGCTCATTTTATACCAACGATACAGCATGGTCCATTCCAATGAACGACGACATATCGGTCTGCTTCGTGCGTTGGGTTGGAGTATTCATGATGTATTGAAACTTAAATTGTTAGAGACCCTTTCTATTGTTTTTATCTCTTTTATTTTAGGCGTTGTTACTGCCTATATTTACGTTTTTATCTTTTCAGCACCTTTACTTAAAGAGCTGTTTTTAGGCGGTCAAAACCTTACTAGCACCATAAAGTTCACTCCTGTTCTTGACTTTTCAGTACTAAGTTCTATCTTTTTTATCTATGCGTTACCGTTTATCTCAGCTGTTCTGATTCCTGTCTGGAGAGTAGCCATCACCGACCCCAAAGAAGCCATGTTATGATAGGGGCAATGTTATGATACAAATTGAAAATCTTTATAAAACTTTTCAACATGAGAACACCTCAACAACGGTTCTAAACAACATCAATCTGCATATTCAACAAGGGGAATGTATCATTTTAAAAGGGGTTAGTGGCAGTGGAAAAACAACCCTACTCTCGATGATGGCAGGGCTTGATAAACCGAGTTCAGGGAAAATTCTTATAGAGGGCGAACCCATTAGTAAACTACCTGACCTTTTTGCTTCACAACTTCGAGCCAAAAAAATAGGAATGATTTTCCAACACTTTAATCTTTTTGACCATCTCTCTGTTCGTGAAAATGTGATGATTCCATTAATTCCTTCGGGTTTAAACATAAATGAGATAAACCAAAAAGTAACCCAATCGCTCAATCTTGCCAATATTAGCCATAAAAAAGAGGCTCTTGCTTCTCATTTATCAGGTGGTGAAAAACAGCGTACCGCCATTGCACGAGCATTGGTTGCCAACCCCAATATTATTCTATGTGATGAACCTACCGCCAATTTAGACAGAACAAACTCTCTACTCTTTATAGAGATACTCAAAGAACTTCACAATTTAGGAAAAACCATTGTTGTTGCCACGCATGACCCACTTTTTGATAATGTATCTTTTAGCAATACAATCATTCCCATGCAAGAAGGAACTATAGTGGAGGGAACTGTGGTCAATGAATGAAATACTCTTCTCAAACCCCGTCATTGTTTATCTCTTAAGTGAATTGATACTGTTTGTTTTATTGCTTATAGCCTTTATTATCTCTATTCGCGTATTAATCCACTGGGATTTTGAAAGCTTCTCTCCACTTCAATTCAAACTCGAACAACAAGCTTACCTAGTAACCACCATTACCCTTTTTGTCTTTAGTATGAAATTTTTATTACTCCTCTATTTCGCTTTTACCGTTGATTCTCTTGCCTCGCTTATTGCAGGTGCGATGTGTTCAGCAGGAGTCATTGATGCCAATGAATATGGGTCACCACTTCTTGCTTTAAAACTTTTAATACTTTTTGGATTAACCCTTTGGATTTGGGTCAATTTTTATGATTTACGCACCAAAAACTATCAATGGTTCAAAGAGAAATCATGGATTTTTATGGTTATGTTTATCTTTATCACCATAGAGTTGCTTTTAGATTTTACCTATTTTACACACATTGACACCCATCAGCCTGTTTCGTGCTGTTCGGCTCTTTTTGGTCAACTTGAAGGAGCAAATCCTTTGCCTTTTGGGCTTAATATCTCTACGCTATTAATACTTTTTTATCTGCTTTTTGCATTGGTAATTTTAACACTACTCACCCATCAATCACTACTTTATATTGTTGCAAATATTCTTTTTTTATACATTGCCTATTTTGCTGTGGTTTATTTTTTTGGCACCTATATTTATGAACTTCCTACCCATAAATGCCCTTTTTGTATGTTGCAAAAAGAATACCATTATGTTGGGTATCTCTTATGGATTTCACTTTTTTTAGGCTCGTATATAGGCATAAACTCGGCCATTACTGCTCTTTGGTTAAAAGAGGAGAACCAAGCATCAATTAAAATCGTTATGAGTTTACTTAGCTTCTTTGTGTTATTATGCTCAACTTATGTGGCTGTTTACTATTTCAAAAATGGCGTACTGTTATAACGGAGAATAAAGCATGAAAAAAGTGTTACCCCTATTGGTTACGTTGGTGATGATGACCATTATTGCCATGATCGTTGTCTCAATGGCACAACAAGAACAACCCATTACCATTGCTAAAGGCAATATGGCAATGCAACCACTACCTATTAAACTCAACTTTACCAACGATACCCAATGTAAAATGCTCATCAAAAAAGAGGAAAATTCGGCTCAAGCCATTGCACCCGATGGACGAACATGGTTTTTTGATGACCCAGGATGTTTGGTTTTGTGGTTACAAGGCAAAGCCTTTAAAGAGTCTGCCAAACTTTGGGTACACACCCTTGATACCAACCGATGGATAGATGCCAAAACAGCCTACTACGGTATAACCGACCATACCGAAATGCACTACGGATTTGGAGCTAGAGAACATTCAACCGATACCACCATTAACTATGATGAGATGCAACTAAGAATGCTTCGTGGCGAGAACCTCACCGACCCCAAAATTAGAAAAAAATTGTTAGGAGAATAGATGGGTAGCATTGATATTCTCTCAATTATTACCATTGCTTTTTTGGGTTCATTTGGACATTGCTTGGGAATGTGTGGGGGAATTGTTATCGCCTACAGCAGTACCAAAATAGATGACAAATATTCCAAACTCATGCAAAGTTTTGCACATCTTATCTACTCTTTTGGACGTATCACAACATACATCATGTTGGGAGCGATTTTTGGAGCGATTGGTGGCGTTGCCCAATTCAATGGCTACACCATGGCTACCATGACCATTGTTGCAGGGATTTTTATGATTTTAGCAGGTTTGTCACTGCTTGGAAAACTCAAATTTCTCACCAAACTTGAACACTCTTTTTCTAAAGCCAAATGGTACCAAGATATTTTTCGTCACGTTTTACGCTCACGCTCTTTGTACAGTTTTTACATTTTAGGACTCTTAAACGGTCTACTTCCATGTGGTTTGGTCTACTTCTTTGCGGTAACCGCTGCAAGTACAGGTAGCCCACTTTGGGGTGCGTTTGTCATGCTTATTTTTGGATTAAGCACTGTACCCGCCCTCTTTACACTTGGTTACTTTACAGGACTCTTCACCAAAAGCTCTTTTAGACAAATTATGATGAACATGGCTTCTTTGATTGTTATCTTATTTGGGGTCTATACACTCTATCGTGGTTATGGTTTTATCATCAATCCCGATAAATCGGTACTCAATTGTTGTGAAGTAGAAGAGATAAAAGAGAGCAATACAACCTTACCGCCTTTTAAAATTGGGAATTAATTTTCCCATTCTTCATAAACACCAAATCCCCTAATGTGGCTCCGACATCATTGGCAACCACATCGCATTTTACTTTAAAGAGGTGAAAAATTCTTGGGTCATTGACACCCTCTAAACACTCATAGTTTCCCATGCCTTTGGCGATGATTAAATCCATGGTGTTGTAAAGTTTCATAAATGCTTCACTCGCACACGTATATGCCAAACCTGGTGTATCGATACCTGAATCTACCAAATTGGCTACTTGGTCAATGCCTATGGCTTTGGCTTCAATCAGTGTTACATCGTTGATAATCGGTTTTCCTCGAACGGCGTAATAGAGGTCTAATGTTGGGTAAGTTTCATTTAGAACTTCGAGTAGAAGTTTATCAAAAACGTGTTCACCCACATTGTCGCCCACTATCATTAAAGAATTGGCGGTTAATAAGCGGGTTAAAAACTCTGCTTCATCATCAAGGCTAAAAGGGGTTTGAAAGACCTTTTCAAACTCGGTCGTTAAGTCAAACTGGTTTGGTGTGGCAAAATCTATAACATTTCCTGCTACCGCCGATTTAATCGCCCCTTTCAAAGGATTGGATGAGGCTTTAACTGTTTGTTGTACATTGGGCAAGAGTTTCATTGCCTCTATGGTCGAAAGGGCTTTAACTTCTTTGTAGACATCATCACTGCCAATTACTGCACCCAATTTAGGATACAAATCAGCAGCAGCCATTGGTGGACTCATCTCACCATATTGAGCAATGGCATTTGAAGCAACCTGTACCATTGTTTTAGCAGTTGCTTCATCTAAGTTCAGATTTTTAGCAACCCGTAAAGATTGATTTAACAAACACGAAAGACAATCGGATTTTAAATTCATTTTTCATCTTCTTTATTATTGGTATCAGAAAACATGAGATATTTCCCATAAAGCATGGCAACGACCACAACTATCACAACCAAATAAGCAACCCATGGTTCTCGGTTCATTTTATATCCTTATATTTTAATAAAGCAATAATAGTTAAAAGGGTGTTAAAAGAAGATTATGAAGAGCAATTAAAAAAATGCATAAGAGGAAAAACCCTCTTATGCATGGTATAAAAAATTACATACCGAAGTTTGTTGCTTTGACCATCATTGTGATGTACTGAATTAATGGGTTTACATAGAAAACCGATGCAACAGTTACAAAAACCGTAAAACCAAGAATGGTTAAAAGTGGTTTGGAGACATTGTAATAAACCGTCTCTTGATTCGTTTCAGATATTGGTGCTTTTAAGAACATATAAACAATCAATTTCAAATAATAGTACGCTGCAAGCGCTGAGTTAAGACCCATAACAATGGCCAACCAAATGTATCCTGCATCAACAGTTGCACTCATAAGATAAATTTTACCCCAGAAAACAGAGAAGGGAGGAACACCTGCTAGTGACAACATAAAAAGTGCCATAACCACCGCACCCATTGGCATGATTCTAATCATTCCCGAGAACTTCTCATAAGGGTGGTCATAACGTGCATGGTGAATTCTACTTTTGTGTCGACTTACCCACAACATTGCAAAGGCTCCAAGGTTGGTAAACATAAAGAGTGCATAGTATAAAAATACCCCTACATTGGCTTTTTCTGTTGCCAAAGCAATGGCTACCATTACAAAACCAGCGTGTGAAATCGATGAGTATGCCAACATTCTTTTAACATCTTCTTGAACCAATGCCATAAGGTTGGAGATAGTCATGGTAATAACAGCCAATGCAATAATCATCGTCTGTACCCATTCAATGTTAAGCGATATAAACATTTCAAAAATTCTCATAGAAACAACAAACGCCGCCAATTTAGGAACAATCGACATATATCCAGCCAATGGAGCTGATGCACCCTCATAAACATCTGGTGCCCAAGTATGAAACGGGAACAACGAGAGTTTAAAGGCAAATGCCGTCAACAACAACCCTGCTCCACCCAATAGAAGTATCATTATTCCTGGTTCTGCCATTCTTGTCTGAATTGCATCTGCAATTTGATACAACTCTAAACTACCAGAAATTCCATAAAAAACAGCAACACCCATGGAAAAGAACGCAGCAGCCAAAGCACCCATGGTAAAGTATTTCACCGCCGCCTCGAAAGAGTTGTGTCGGTTGTGTAATGCAATCAATGTATACAATGATAATGATGCTGTCTCTATTCCAATAAAGATAAGAATCAAGTTATCAGAACTGACCATAAATTGGAATCCTGCAATCATAAACAGAAAGAGTGCAAAGAACTCTGGGTATGAATACTCATGGAATCTTTTAGAGGTCAATGCCAAAGGAATAAAAAGTATTGATGCCACCAAGATAATCACTTGAGATAAAACAGCAATACCATCCATTAAGATAACATCAAAGAAACCTTTTTCATTTGCCCCATAAGTTAAGCCCAATGTTGCCCCTAAATCAATAATCAAAATAAGTATGGTCAACATAACGTAAAGAGATTTATGAATATGCTCTTTAATTAAATCAATTGTTAAAATAATCAAACCACCCACAATGGCAATAAGCATTGGCATTAGTGTGGTAAGATTTAAGACATCCATGGTAATGCTTTTAGGATCTATAAACATTATTTTACCTCCTTTTTACTCACGATAATCGCTTCTTTGGTTGATTCAGACTGTGCATGATCTTCCATTTGAACCAATAGAGCTTTAACCGAATTATCAATTGGTCCTAAAACAGGTTTAGGGTAAACACCCAACCAAACAACAAGAAGAACCAATGGAATAAGTACCGTAAGCTCTTTACTGTTTAAATCTTTTAATCCATAATTTTTTTCATTCGTTACAGGACCAAAAAATGATTTTTTGAACAGTGCCAACATATAAATAGAACCAATAATAATGGTAGAACCTGCAATAATCGTACCGATTACTGAAACTTTATAGAAACCAAGCAAAACAAGGAATTCACCAACAAATCCAATGGTCAATGGTAACCCAACCGATGCCATAAGCATCACACCAAAAATGGTTGCGTACACTGGCATTACCGTCGCCAATCCACCAAACTCACTCATGTATTTGGTACCTGTTCGCTCATAGATAACACCCACGAGGAAGAACAACGCTCCTGAAACAATCCCATGAGACAACATTAAGAAAACAGAACCACCAAGACCTTCGGCATTCATGGCAAAGACACCAATCATAATAATACCCATGTGTGAAACCGATGAGTAAGCAATAACTTGTTTCATATCTTTTTGTGCAAATGCGACCATCGCAGTATAAACAACCATAATGAGTGAAAGTGCCATAATAAATGGTGTAAACTCTACCGATGCATCTGGCAAAATTGGTAATGAAAATCTTACAAAACCATACGTACCCATTTTAAGCAATACTGCTGCAAGAATAACCGAACCAATGGTTGGTGCTTGTCCGTGAGCATGTGGTAACCATGTATGGAATGGGAACATTGGAACTTTAATGGCAAAACCAGCAAAGAATGCCAAGAACAACCAAAACTGCTCATTATCGGTCAGCTTTAATGTATACCAATCTAAAAGGTTAAATGACCAGATACCTGATTCGACTTGGAACAAATATGCCATTGCCAAAAGACCCACCAACATAATAAGTGAACCTGCAAAAGTATACAAGAAAAATTTAACCGCTGCATAAACTCTTGTTGGTCCACCCCATGCCCCAATAATGTAGAGCATTGGCACCAATGAAAGCTCCCAAAAAATATAAAAAAGAATCGCATCCAATGAAAGAAATACACCCACCATGGTCATCTCTAAAAAGAGAAGAGAAATAATCATGTTTTTCATCTTTTTCAAATCTGAATCCAAAGAAATCATTCCAAGCAATGTCATTAACGATGCCATAATTACAATGAAAATAGAGATACCATCAACACCGACATTGTAGGCAATTCCAAACTCTGAAATGACTGGGATAAACTCTGAAAATTGCATACCTGCATTGGCACCATCATAGAGTACCCATAACCAAAGTGAGAGTAATAACTCAATTGCTGCCACAGAAACACCATACGCTTTTGCACTGTTTTTGTCAACAACAAACCCCAACATCCCTGCAATTGCAGGGAAAAATATTAATATACTTAATATATTATCCATATCCTCTCCTTAACCTATGAATGCAGAAATAGCTGCAGCCACTACTAATAACAATGCACCAGCACCCATCCAATTAAGGTATGATGAGAGGTTACCATTTTGCATCCCTCTTGAAACATCACCTGATTTGTAGAATGCTTTTGCAATAAGGTCAACAGACCCATCAACCACTGCTTTATCAATTGCCCAGAATTTTTCTGATGCGATGGTGTAAGGTTTAACTATAAACTCATCGTAAAATTTTGGTACATAGTATTGATTTGCAACCAATCTATAGATAAATGATTGTTCAAATACTTCATCTCTTTTCCACGCCTCTTTACCCGTACCTGCATATTTTTTATAAGCAATAACAATACCTGTTACAGCTAGAATAATAACCAGTAATCCAAGTAACCAAGCCCAATGGTGAGTATGATGACTCATTTCATAATCAGGAAGATTTCTTGTAATGAATTCTCTAAAGTCTTCCATAAACCAACCAAATGAGATAGCAAGTGCTGCTAAAGGAGCCATTGCTACGAGTACATATTTGTACATATCGTGTGGGTGGAAACCTAACGCTTTATAACGCTCATCACCGTGGAAAGTAAAGAATACTTGTCTAAAGCTATAGAAAGCTGTCATTCCTGCCGTAATCACCAAAATTCCCCAAATAATAAAACTTCCATCATTAAAAGCTGTCTCAATAATGGCATCTTTTGAATAGAACCCTGCAAAGAAAGGAAGACCAGCCAATGCCACAGAAGCGATTCCCATATAAATATAAGAACCCCTCATCACTTTTTTCATTCCACCCATTTTAAAGATGTCAAGTTCATCATCCATGGCATGCATCACGTTACCTGCACCAAGGAAAAGTAACGCTTTAAAGAATGCGTGTGCAGCAAGGTGGAAAAGTGCAATCCAATACGCACCCAAACCAGCAGCAGCAAACATGTATCCCAACTGAGAAAGGGTTGAGAGTGCAACAATTCGTTTAATGTCTCTAGCACTCAATGCCATTGAAGCGGCATAGAATGCAACAAATGCACCCAATGATGCAATAAAAAATGAAACCCCAGCAACAGCATCTAAGCTAAACAGTGGGTTGGCTCTAATGACCAAAAATACCCCTGCTGTTACCATGGTAGCTGCGTGAATCAATGCAGAAACAGGTGTAGGACCTTCCATCGCATCGGTTAACCATGTATGAAGTGGAAATTGTGCCGATTTACCCATTGCTCCAATAAAGAGTGCAATGGCAATGGCAACTAAAATTCCATCTTTAAGATTTGGTAGTGCTTCAAAAACAACGTCATATTGTAATGAACCAATATTCCAGTAAATCAAGAAAATACCAACCAACATACCAAGGTCAGCCACACGGTTCATAATAAATGCTTCATTGGCTGCCCATGATGGTGAAATAGATGGATTCTCTTCAAAAGGTCTGTCTGCTTTATGATACCAAAAACCAATCAATAACCATGAACAAACACCAACACCTTCCCAACCGATAAATAGACCCGCAAAGTTATCACTCATTACCAAAATAAGCATTGAAAAAACGAATGCTGAAAGGTAAGAGAAAAATCTATTGTACCCTTTATCATGATCCATATACCCTATAGAGTAGATATGAACAACGGTTGAAACCAAAGTAACAACCACCATCATGGTGACCGATACTTCATCAACAAGGAAACCAAACGGGATACTTAAATCACCTGCATTAATCCAATCCATTAGGGTAACGTGTACCGCCCCAAACTCTGCTACGTGTATCGCCAACATAAGCGATGCAATAAACGAGAGTGCCAATAGTCCCGACGCCACGATACCCACCAAATGTGTTTTAGGACTTCTTGCAAAAAATAGCCCTGCAAAGAGTGAGCCAACAAAAGGAGCAAAGAGTGCTACATATACTAAACTTTCCATTCTTTCTATCCTTTCATTGTTGCGATTACATCAAGATCCAGTGAACCATACTTTTTATAAAGTACAATCAAAAGTCCCAAACCAACAGCCACTTCAGAGGCTGCAACTGCGATAACAAAAAAGGCAAACATCTGCCCTGATAAATCACCATAATAGTTCCCAATAGCTGCAAATGCAACGTTGACTGCATTTAACATTACTTCGGTCGCAAAAAAGAGCATCAAAAGATTTTTTCTTCTAAGTACCCCTACAAATCCTATACTAAACAGTAACCCTGAAAGTATAAGATAATGACCAATACCTATTTCCATCATTTCGCTCCTCCTTTTAAAATTTCATCCTCTAACTCTTTATCTGATGCTTCACATTCAGTTAATGAGTAATCCATTTTCTTACCAGCCAAAATAATACCTGCTATCATTGCCACAAGTAACATTACTGCTGCGACTTCAAACGGAACCAAATATTTGGTAAAGAGAACCAATCCAACATCTTGAGCATTACCAAAAGCACCTAAGCCTTCGGCCAATCCAACAGGATAAAGGGCTTGAATATTCTCACCAATAATTGGAGCTGAAAACATGATTACAAAAACCAATGCCATTAATCCACCCAATACAAATGCTAAGGAAGGATTTTGATGCTTCTCTTTAATATCTTTGGTTGCATCAAAAAACATCATCGAGAAAGCATAAAGTGCCATAACAGCACCCACATATACAATAAGTTGAACAACCCCTAAAAAGTCTGCTCCCAAAAGAAAGAAGAATCCTGAAATCATTACCATTCCTGCAGCCAATGCGGTCATGGCATACAGAACATTCTTACTCATTACCGTAATCGTAAACAATACCATGGTAGATATTGCAAAGATATAAAAGGCTATTACTTCATACATTTTATTCCCCTTCTTTAGTACGCTAATGGCGTTTTTTTGATGTTATCATCAGCATTAGGACTAATTGCACCAAAACCTTGATACTCTTGTTGAAGATTCAATTTGTCAATTGGTGTTAACATATCTTCAAAGAGTGAGAAACTCGCTCTCTGTTCTGAAGCTGTCTCATAACGTTGACCATGAACAATCGCCAACTCAGGACACACTTCTGCACAATATCCACAGAAAATACATCGACCAAAGTTAATGGTATATTTTGAAACCTCTTTTCGTTGGTTCTCATCATAACGTGTCTCCATAGAGATACAGTTGGAGATACAAATCTTTTCACAAAGACCACAACCAATACATCGGTAGTTACCACTCTCCATGAGTCTTAACATCTCATGAATCGCTCGGTATCGTGGTGAAATAGGCAACTTCTCAAATGGATATTGCGTTGTGTGCATTTTTCCACCAAGAAGTGCATTTCCCATCTCTCTTAGTGTGACCCAAAGTCCGACAAAAAGCTCTGGTTTAAAGGTTCTTGAAACTACCTGTTTAAACTCTCCCCACCCACTTGAAGGCGAATGACTTAAGTCTAATTTTTTGTAATTTTGCGTTCCAACATTTCTGTTTTTAAATTGTTCTAAACTCATCTCTACTCCTTACACTAACATCATCACGATACCCGTGATAATTACGTTGACAACAGCCAATGGCATCAATACTTTCCAACATAGCCACATCAACTGATCTGGTCTCACATGAGGCCAAGCTGCTCTTACCCACAACATAAAGAAGAATGAGAAAGCAATTTTAGCAACAATCATAAACCAACCAGGGAAAATCCAGAAATCATTGTATCCACCCAAGAAAACAACAGAAGCAACAACCCCAATGGTAATCATGTTGGCATACTCTCCAATAAAGAACATCCCCCATCTCAGACCCGAATACTCGGTTGCATATCCAGAGATAACTTCTGCTTCATGCTCCAAAAGGTCAAATGGTGTTCTGTTGGTTTCTGCAAATCCTGCAATAATGAAAAGAACAAATGCTACAGGCTGATAAACCACCATCCAAAGACCATCTGTTTGATAATCATTAAAATCAACAAATGAGAGTGAGCCAACCATCATAATTGGTGCCAATATAGATAAACCTGTTACCACTTCATAACTTAAAAACTGAATCGCTGTTCTAGCACTTCCAATAATACCCCATTTGTTGGCTTGTGCCATACCTGCTAATAGCGGACCATAAAGACCCGCTGCCATCATTCCAAGTACAAACAAGATACCTACGTTAATATCAGAGGCAATAGAAGGTACATAAATATCCACAAAAGGGATGGTAAAATCAGGAAATACAGGAACCGCTGCCAAAGCAATAAACGCCGTTGCTGCTGTAATTGCTGGTGCTACGGCAAATATAACTTTATTGGCGTGTTGAGGAATAATATCTTCTTTGGTAAAAAGTTTAATACCATCTGCTATCAATTGTAATAATCCATAAGGACCAACATACATTGGTCCAAGTCTTCTTTGCATAAATGCAAGTATTTTTCGTTCAATAAATGTACCAAACCCTGCAATGGCTGCAATAATCGCCAAAATTAAAATGGCTTTAATGATGACACCCAATGCAGTGACTTCTGGTAATATTGTTGTTTCCATATTTACACCTCCCTTATTGTTACTGTTTGATACCGTAACTCACCAAAGAGTTCATAGATATTTTTAGCACTTTTAAAATCAGGAACAGCAACAATGTCACCTTCCATCCTATCATCAACAATGACATCCAATGTCAACTCACCATTATCAAATTCAACCACCACGGTTTTACCCAATGTTTCAGCTTTTGCTGGACTCACATAGAGTCCAAAGGCTTCAAAAATTTGATGAGCTTTATCAGAGAAGTCATTAAACTGTCTTTGTGGATTACATCGATAAGCAATCTGACCCTCTAACGCTTTACCTTCATCAAACTTCTCTACACTAATGGCTTCTACCTCTGTGATAGTTGTTTCTAATAGATACCCTCTATTCTCTGTTCCATCATTCAAATACCCATTTGGTAAAGTGTCAAAAGATATTGATTTAAACCCTTTGGCTACGGGAAGATAGGGCGTCCAATCAATGGTCTCTTGTGGTGCCGAAACCAACACTTTCATAACATCATTCAACTCATAACCATGATACTCAACCGCTGCATTGGTTGGTGTTACTCTTTTATGCATGTTGGTTAATGTACCTTCTTGTTGGTTCATCGCAGGCATATCCAAATCGCCATCACCCAATGCTGAAAGTCTAAAGTCACCCGATTCATTATAACCAATGGTGTACCCTTCTGCCTCATAATCAAGGTCACAAATCAATGCCACACCCAATGAGTTACTTTTTGGCGGAATCATGGCTACTTTTACAGCAGAGGTGCTTTCAAGTAGTGCAATCAATTTGGCAATATTTTCAGCATTCTCATGGAAATATAAATCTTCACCTACCATCAAAGAGAAGTTCTCTTTTTTCTTCATCATCTTATCAAAAGCATCTGCAAATTTTTTAGCATTGCCACCAAGAATCGTGACCAAATGGTCTCTATCAAGTTGCTCTTTAACCTCTGATGACAATTGCTCTTTATCCGAAAATAAATCCAACATCAAATAAAGTGCTGCCTCTTCAAGTCCTGCTTTATGGTTAAATATCTCAACACTTTTACCAAATGTCGGAACCAATGCATCACCTACTGGATGGAAGTATAACCCTGCACCTTTATTCATCTTTTGAACATTGTTAAAGGCATAACGAGCATTAGGATTGTCATTTCTTAGACTTGTACCCAAACTCATAACAAAATCACTCTTCATCACTTCTTTAAAATCAAGTGTATAAAGTGAATTTCCAGATGCTTTACTATATGCATTTAAAAAACGTTGGAAAGCACTTGCTTCACGGTTAATCAACTTCACACCCAATTTCTCTTTAAGTGTTTGAAGCATTAGTGCCTCTTCATTGGTAATCACTGAATTAAAATGAATTACTTTTGCTTGTTTAAAGGCTTCAATAGCATTGGCAAAGGCTACTTCATCTTTGATTGCTGTTGCATTCTCAAAGTCATATCCAAATCGTCCTGCTCCACAAAGTGACACATAGTTCCACTCATTGGTAACACGGAAGATTTTTTCTGTTCGATCTTCAATGGATGTTGGTTTGGTCTCATAATAGATTTGACATCCACTACTACAATGGGCACACGTTGCAGGAATTTTCTTTAAATCCCAAGCATTGGAACTGTAGACAAAATCTCTACTCACCAATGCTCCAACAGGACAAACTGCCACACACTCACCACAATCAGAACAATTGGTTAAACCTGTACCATTGCTTGGTGCAATCACGGATTTTTGAAGTTTGTTCCACATGGCATAAGCATCTTTTGGCATGGTGTCTTTCCACTCTTTTCCAAGTGCGTCACCACCTCTTTTTACTGTTGTAATCGCGGAATCACCAATCATGTCTTTACACACAGTGGTACAACGCTCACATACAATACAAAGTCCTGCATCATAATGAAGAACTGAACTCCAATTGCTTGTCTCTCTTTTTGTGTCTGCAATACTGTACGATTGAGAATCAACCTGTAATTCAAGTGTATAATTTTGTAATTCACACGCACCACTTTGATCACATACTCCACACTGTAGTGGATGGTTTACATCATACACTTCCATCATCGCACGACGCTCTGTTAGAATATTGGGTGTATCCACCGTAATTGCCATGCCCTCTTTTACTTTAGCATTACAAGCATAAACCTGCTTCCCATCTGCTTCAACAAGACACAATCGACAAGCCAATGTCGGTGAACATCTTGTCAAATAACAGATAGCAGGAATAAACACATCGTTGGCACGAGCAGCATTAAGAATATATTCACCCTCTTTTGCTTTATACTCAATACCATCAATAGTAATGCTAACCATATTTTCTACTGTTTGTACTTCACTCATATTAGATTCCCTACCCTTTCTAATTTTACTTGACTAAATCTGTAAGAGGATAGCAAAGCACTACTTAATCCCATATCAAATGTAGGATTAAGTGCAATGGTACCTTTTAAAGATGTATCAATCTTAAACACTCTTTCAAATTTAACCCCATCAATGGTGTAACCTATCGTATCACCATCACGTAATTTACCTGCTGTTGCAAATTGTTGTGAACCCAAAAGATACTTGTCTTGATTCAATGTTTTACATTGTTCTGTTAAAGGTGTAAATTGGTCAATATGATTACAATTATACACCACCACACCATCCAATCCTCGTATCTCTTCAATATCTTCTATCTTTCGATTGGCTGATGCTTTTTGAGCTTTTAACAGATACCCTCTGTTTTCATTACCCATGGCATCAAAATAGTTCGGTAAAGCATCAAATTCTGCTGATTCAAACCCTTTATCCTTAGGTAATTGCTCCGTATAATTAATGGTATACGTTTCATTTAATCCCAAAGCATTGGCAATATCATTTAACACATATCCACCATACGTACGTGCCACATGGGTTGGTACTACTCTTTTATCTATTGAAGTTAAAGTTCCCTCTTGTTGATTCATGGCTGGCATATCCAAATCACCTTCACCAAATGATGAAAGCGTAAAATCACCTTTGACATTATAGCCAACCGTTAAACCTTCCACTGCATCATCAAGTTCACAAATCAATGAAACACCCAATGCATTGGTGGTTGGTGGAACCAATACCACATTAAATCCAGCCAAGTGTTCTAAAAGTCCAAGCAATTTAGCAATATTACTGGCTCTTGGATGGGCATACACATCAGCACCCACCACCAAAGAGAATCCAGATTTTTTCAGTAATGATTTTGCCAATGCCTCCAATTCTTCTTCGCCAATATTGGTTTCAGCACTCAAATTACCGATGTCTAAATTGTCCAACATCGTTTGAATGCCTTTAGGCACTTTTATATCTTTAAGTAATGTATAGGTCAACAGTGCTGCCACACCCTCTTCTGACCCTGCTTCATACTTAATAAACTGTGTAACCACGTTTTGCATCAATGTATCTTCTACTGGATGCATATAAGCAACTCTTGCACGATGCCATTTACTTGCCATATTGATGTGGTATTTCACCATTGGATTATCGTTATTAATACGTGTTCCCATTACAATAATCCCACGTGATTGGCTCAATGCTTTTAAGTTACCACTATAAAGCGTTGAACCTGTCACTTCTGAATAGGCTTTTAAGAATGTTTGATAATCTTTTGCCTCTTTAGAGACCAAGTTATACCCTTTAAGCTCTTTTAATTTTTGTAAAATCAACGCCTCTTCATTCGAAATATTTGAACTAAACTGAATGTTTTTTGCTTCACCAAAGGCTTTAACTGCTTGATTGAATGCCTCTTTATCTTTGCTAACATTTTCATTGGCAAAATCAAAACCAAAACGTCCTGCACCACAAAGATTGCTGTGTTCTGCATTGTTGGTGACTCTATAAACTTTATCATGCTTGACCTCATAATCCAACTGACAAGCCGAACTACAATGCGAACAAGAAGCAGGAACTTTATCCAACTCCCAAGCATTGGCAGTGTATTTAAAATCGGTACTCACCAACGCACCAACAGGACAAACTGCAGCCGCTTCACCCAATGAACTGAAGTTTTGATTTTCTTTAACATTTAAAATGGTCGATGAGTATCCACCAAAATGGACTTTTAATGCCTCATCACCTGTAATCTCAGTAGAGACACGCACACACTTCTCACACATAATACACAAAGCAGGGTCATAAGAGATATGCCCCCAATTCTGAACAGGACGAAAAGGCTCTTTGGTGGTAAAATTTTGTCCACTTACCCCAAACTCCATGGTCTTATTTTGAAGGTCACACTCTCCACTCTTATCACATACTCCACACTCTAAAGGATGATTCACGTTATAGAGTTTCATAATATTTTGACGTTCTTTGTAAAGCTGAGAATTTTGCGTATGAATTACCGCACCATTTGTTGCTTTCTCTTGGCAGGAAAGAATCAAACCATCCACACCTTCAACATCAACCACACACATACGACATGATGCAATTGGTAGTACTTTGGTGAGGTAACACATGGTGGGGATATAAATATCATTCTCTCTAGCAATCTCTAAAATGGTCTGTCCAAACACACCTGAACACGCTTTTCCATCAATGGTTAAGTTAATTGTTTTAGGTTTTATATCTCTTATATTGCTCATTATACTGCCACCATTGAAATATAATAACATCGCATACACCGTTCAGCCTCTGCGATTGCCTCTTCACCTGTGAAACCTAAGTTTACCTCTTTGTTGTTGGTTTTACGCTCATCAACACCAAGTTTTTCACTATGATTTCTAGGTATTCCAGGCATCCAACCTGTCACTTTCTCTTTTTTATCATACACTTTAAGTCGACTCAAATGGTCTTCCATAATCTCATCATCCAATAAAGTACACTCACCAGAGTAGATATAACGACCAATCACCGAAGCGGCTCGTCTTGCTTGACCTACTGCATTGACAATCGTCATTGGACCATATTCACAGTCACCTGCAGCAAAAAGACCAGGACGTGAAGTCATGTAATCTTTACCGTTGGTTAACATCGTATTCCATGATGTAAGCTCAACATTCCACTCTTTAGGAATCAATTGCAAATCGGTAGCTTGAGAAACGGCAGGAATTAAATAATCACACTCTATCTCAAAGTCACCATCTTCATGTTTCACCAATTGAGGTCGTCCACCATTAGGATCGGATACCAACTCATATTGATTAACCTTAAGCTTGATAATCTTCTCCCCATCATCAAAAATCTCTTCAATGGCTGAATAGAAAATAAACTCAACACCTTCTTCAACGGCTTCATGATACTCTTCATACGTTGTATTGCTAATAATGGTCTTTTCATCACGACGATAAAGCATATACACTTTTTTAGCTCCTTCACGAATGGAACAACGCACCACGTCCATGGAGGTAAATCCACCACCAACACACACCACCGTTTTGTCTTTTAGCTCGTTGGAGGCGGGGCTTCCAATACCATATTTATGCCACAAGTTCACTTTATCAAGCATGGCAATAGCACCCCAATAACCACCCATTTTTGGGTTCTCATTATTGGCATAGACTTTTTTAGAGAGTCGTGTACCAAAACTAAGCAAGGTAGCATCATATTGGGCATCTATCTCTTTAAGACGCTCTGCATCAACGCGATGATTATTGGTAATGGTTACCGCTTCCATCTCTAAGACCAAATCAATATCTTTATTGTATTTGTCAATTGGCATTCTGTATTCAGGAACACCTACTGCAACTTCACCACCATTCACAGGTAGCTCTTCAAAAATGTCAACTTTAATACCCTCTAATGCCAAATAATATGCAGCCGTAAGACCAGCAGGACCAGCACCAATAATGGCTACTTTTTTCCCATCATCTCTAAGTGGTTTTGGTTCATAAGGATGTTGCCAAGGCAGACCATGATCCGTCTCATAATCAGCACCCAATCGTTTAAGTTCCATAATCGAAATAGGCTCATCAAGATTTATACGTCTGCACGCATCTTCACAAGGGTGTGGACAAACACGTCCACACGTATGTGCCAAGGGCATGGTTTGACGTGTTGCTGCCAATGAATCGGTCAAGACCATGTCTCTTACACCCTCAATATAGGCAGGAATATCCACATGTGCAGGACACATATCGGTACAAGGTGCGGTTACTTTAGCAATATACGAAATGTCTCCTTCATAATGAATAGAGGCAACTTGATTGTCAATACAGGTATCAAACTGCTCTTTATAATGCTCCATTAAATCCAAAATAGGTTTAGGAACTGTACGTCCAATCTCACATTTTGATGTCACCATCATGGTCTGTGAAATCTCTTTCAGATGAGAAATATCATTATGACTTCCCTCACCTCGTGCTATTTTGTCGAGTAAATCATAAAGAATTCTACCACCCCAACGACCTGGAGCACAACGACCACATGCTTCAGAGTACTCTTGGTACTGTGCTGCATAATGTGTTGCCAAGACAACAGCATCTATATTTTCATCAAAAATGGCAACACCATCCCAACCTATAAATGCTTTGGAGTCCCGCTCTCCATGATACGTTTCAGGCAGTTTAAAACCCGACTCACTCCACTCTTGTGATGGTTTACCGCGATTGTCGATAAACTCATCATTCCAAGTAGAGAACAGTAGTTTTGCCATTATTTAGCCTTTTTAACCACGATGGTCCAGTCAACTTCATTAAATTTAATTGAGTTCATCAGTTCAAATCCCTCTTTCTCTTTAATCAAATCTGCAGATTTCTGAATGGAAGAGTAGTCGCCTACCTCAAAAAGAAAAATTCCTACTTCACCAGCTTGGAGTCCCGTATCAAGGAGTTCATCCATTCTGTCGTAAAAATTTTCATGTAAATGTCTTAAATCATATCTTTGCATCAGAACCCCTTATCTATCAACTTCACCAAATACAATATTGGTTGAACCAATAATTGTAACAACATCTGCGATATACGTACCTACTAAAATCTCTTGAAGCAACCCTGTATGGAAGAAGCTAGGTGCTCTACATTTAAGTCGATAAGCATACGGCTCACCCTCTGATTTAATATAGAATCCAAGTTCCCCTTTAGGCGACTCTGTTGGAACATACACTTCTCCTTTTGGAGGTCTCATCCCTTGCGTTACAAGCACAAAGTGTTGCATTAATGCGTAGTTTTGTGTCATAATTTCCTCTTTAGGAGCCGAGATATATCGTGGTGCATGTGCCATCAGTTGTGGCTCTGTTCCATCATACTTTAGAATCAATTGTCTAATCATCTTGGTTGACTCTTTTATTTCGGCCATATAAAGTCTATAACGACCATACGAGTCATTGGTATCTGCTATAGGAATATCAAAATCCAATTCAGAGTAAAGCTCATACGGCTCCTCTTTACGAATATCATAAGCAATCCCACTTCCTCTAAGCATTGGACCTGTACACCCCCATGAAAGTGCATCTTCTGGTGTTAATACTCCAACATTCTCCAAACGCATTTTCCAAATTCTGTTCTCTTGTAAAAGAGCATTATACGTATGCTCTAATTCATAATCGACTTTATCACAGAATGCTCTCATGTTGACCATCCATCCTGCTGGTAAGTCCAAAGGAACTCCACCAATTCTAACCGATGAATGCGTCAATCTTGCTCCACAGTAATCTTCCATTAAGTCCATCGCAAACTCACGCTCACGGAATGCATACAAAAATACCGACATTGCACCAACATCCAATGCATGCGTAGCAACAAAGAAAAGGTGCGAGATAACTCTATTGAGTTCAAGCAACATCGTTCTAATCACTTGAGCTCTTCGTGGTGCTTCAATACCAAGCAATTTCTCAACAGCTATGGCATACGCATAGTTGTTAGAAGTAGAGGCAATATAATCAAGTCTATCGGTGGTTGGTAAAAACTCATTATAGGTCATGTTTTCAGCCATCTTTTCAATACCACGGTGAAGGTAACCAATATCAGGATAGGCTTTAACCACCTGCTCACCATCAAGCTCTAAAACCAGTCGTAACTGACCATGAGCTGAGGGGTGCTGTGGACCAAAGTTAATAACCATCGTATTGTCATCACGCTCAAAATTGAGGTTTTCAAAAAATGGGGTTAATTTATTAGGTTGTTGCATACTCTACCTCTACTTTCTGTTGTCCAGTTGTTTACCACTATTTTTAGTGTAATCAACCAACAATGTTTTACTGTACTCAATTTCTGTTTTGGTCTCACCTTTAGAAATATCTGCACCAAATGGAACTTCATAACCAACTCTTGAAAAACGTTTTGTATCGTATCTTTCAATCTTGGCTTGATCTCTGTTTTCTGGTCCAATTGCCTCTCTGGCATCTTTTCCAAAAATTTTATCCACCTCATACCATGATGCAAACTCATCCCCCTGTAATGGATAGGTTTTCAGAAGTGGGTGACCTTCCCAATCATCAGGCATTAAAATTCTTTTCATAAATGGATGGTTGTTAGAAACAATTCCAAACATATCAAACATCTCACGCTCTGCAAAGTTTGCCGATTTATAAAGGGGTACTACCGATTCAACCGCTTGACCTTTGGCGACACGACAGACCACACGCATTCTTTTAACATCTTTTAAATTTAACAATTGATAAAAAACTTCAAAATTTCCATTTTTTGCCAAATAATCAACCGCGCTCATCTCTGAAAGCATGGCATAGTCACACTCATTTTTTAGTGTCTCTAAGGCAATAAAGTTATCTTCGGCATTGATTTCAACAATCATTTGACCCAACATAATTTTGGCTGACTTTACAGCCACTTTTGCTTTTAAAATTTCCAACTGCTTTGCAAAAACTTCATCACTCTCAACCGCAAATGTTGGTACTGAGGGAACCACATGGTATCTATTGGTATAATAAGCTTTTTTTTGTACATTATCTTTTGGAGTATATTTTCTCATCTTATATCAACCTCAAATTTGATTTTGTATTCTTTTTCATGTTGGCTGACTCTCGTCTAATCTTCTTTTGAAGCATCATCAACGCATACTGTAACGTTTCAGGTCTTGGAGCACAACCTGGAAGATAAATATCAACAGGAACAATTCTATCTACCCCTTGAACCGTTGCATAGGTATTAAACATACCACCTGTGTTGGCACATGAACCCATTGAAATCACCCATTTAGGTTCTGTCATTTGGTCATAAAGTCTTCGTGCAAATTCAGCGTGTTTTTTAGACAATGTTCCTGCCAAAATCATCACATCGGCTTGTCGTGGACTTGCTCTAAAGATGGTTCCCATTCTATCAAAATCGTATCTTGAAGCTCCTGATGCCATCATCTCAATCGCACAACATGCGAGTCCATACGTTAAAGGCCAAAGTGAATTACTTCGCCCCCAGTTCACCAAATGATCAACCGTAGTCAATGCTACGGGTAAGCCTCCAGCTGAGGCATAATTTACTTGATGCTGTGCCATTCAAGTGCTCCTTTTTTCCATGCGTAAATAAATCCGATTGTTAAAAGCAAGATAAACAGAACCATCTCTGCAAATCCAAACCAACTCAAAAGCTTAAAGTCAATAGCCCAAGGGAACATAAAGATAATCTCTACATCAAAAAGAATAAACAAGAGTGCTATTAGATAGAACTGTGTTGAAATGGTATTGGGCTGTTTCGTTACCTCTGGTCCACACTCATAGATTGTTAACTTTAACTTCTCCGTGTCAAGCTTTGCCAATTTTCTACTTATGATTCTTGCTACCATCAGTGTTGCATTAAATGCAACGACAGTTACCACGAACAAGAAGAAGATACCTAAATAGGGGTGATTGTTAATCACATGAGTCATTCGAACTCCTTTGTTAAAGATGTTATTCTTTGTTACCATTTTCCACAAGGTGATTAAAGAAAAGGAAGAATATTACATTTATAGTATCCAAAATTCATTAAATAAATTGTGAAATTAGTGTCTATTCAGGGGATAAAAATGCTTTGTAACCAAGTGTTACAATAGCATCTTTTATTAGGGTGAAAAAGAGAAAAAAGATTATTTTTTTATGCGTAAAAAAAGGAAAAATACTCTATTCTCTACACAGCTACTACACAAATCATGGTGTATACTATATATTATTGACCATAAAAACCAAGGAGGTAATCTCATTATGAAAATTCTATTGCTTGAAGATGACTCCTTGCTCTCAAAAATTTTAACAAAACATCTAGGACAAACCTATAATGTTATACCTGTGTATGATGGAAACAGTGCCTTAGAGATACTCGAAAATGAAAAATTTGATTTGCTTATTTTTGATTCTAATGTTCCAGGCATAACAGGGTTGGAACTGATTAAAGAGTTACGTTCTTACAACAACACCACACCCATTATTATGATTACCGCCTATCAAGATACTCTGCATCTTAAAACTGCTTTTACACATGGATGTAACGATTATATTCGTAAACCTTTTGAACTCGATGAGCTTGATATGCGGATTGAAAACATCACCCGTACGTTTAACATTGAACAAAATCAACTCATTACCATCAGTGAAAATATCTTTTTTGATGCCCTAAACCATCAAATTTCTAAAAATGGTAAAACTTTTTTCATTGCCAAAAAAGAGAGTGAATTTTTAAACTACTTGGTTACCAATCGTCATCGTACCATCTCCAAAGAAGAGTTGACACAAAACTTATGGTTGTATGAGAGTATGCCTAGTGATGCAACTTTGCGTGTATATATCCGAAATTTACGTGCATTAATCGGTAAAAAAAGTATTGAAACCATTCGTGGTACAGGATATCGTCTTGTATCTTAACGAACGCCATGCTTTAGCAAGTTTTTTATTTATTTATGTGAGTTCTTCTCTGCTGATGCTCGGGAGTATTGGTTTTTTATACTACAAAGAAAAAATTGCCACCATTGACCGATATTGTGATGTAAGTATGGAAAACATGGCAATGCAAATTAAAATGGATATCATGAATAATCATGACATCTCTCCGCTTTTTGATGATGCTGAACGCCTAAGAATAGGACTTTTTGCTGAAAACCATCATCCCCTTGTCTCAAATCTTACCACCAAAGAGGTTGACTTTGACCAAACCAACTACACCGAAAAAACATCTGCTTTTTTTGTAAGCCAATTTATTAATCCTAAAAACAACATCAAATATGTGGTTATTGAAGATTCAAAAGTCACCGAAGAGATGAAAGAACTTCAATCTCTTATCTGGAGTTTTATGCTGGTAGCCTCACTCTTTATCGCCTTTATTGGTTACTTTTTAAGCCGTTTACTGCTCAAACCTGTTAAAGATAATTTTGATAATCTAAACCATTTTATGAAAGACAGTGCACATGAACTCAATACACCCATTACGGCTCTGATGATGTCTGCTAATTACCTCAAAAAATCCTATGACAAAGAGATGGTGGAGCATATTTTAATGAGTACCAAAATGGTCTCTGAAATTTACAACTCCATTGCCTATCTTGCTTTTCATGATTTGGACATTGAACATAAAGAGCCGTTTGATTTATCAGAACATATTCAGTATTCGATTCGATATTTTAAAGAGATAGCAGGAAATAAAGAGATACTTATCAATGCCCAACTCACCCAATTTATGGTCAATATGGACAAAAACAGCACACGAAAATTGATTAACAATCTTATTACCAATGCCATTAAATATTCTTATCCAAAAAAGAACATTACCATTATTTTAAAAGAAAATGTATTGAGCATCACAGATGAAGGGGTAGGAATAGATAAAGAGCATCAAACAAAAATATTTCAACGCTATAAACGAATTAATAACCATGCTACGGGAGGATTTGGAATAGGATTGGATATTGTCATGGGAATTTGTAAAACCTACAATATAAAAATAGAATTAGAATCAACCTTAGGCAAAGGAAGTACCTTTACCTTAAGATTTCCAAAAATGTAATCCTTTTTCTATTTCATTCCAAAAGGATTGAGTCCACCCATCATGCCACCAAGGCTGTTCATAGCCTGAGATTTTTTATTGTCCTCAACCATTCTAAGCACATCATTCATGGCAGAAATAAGTAAAATTTGAAGCGACTCTTTGTCATCCAAAATAGAATCATCAATACTAATATCAATAATTTCTCCTCCACCATTGGCAGTTACTTCAACCATTCCACCACCTGCTTTGGCTGTCATGGTGACGGATTTTGCCTGTGCTTCTATCTCTTTGGCTTTGGATTGTAACTCTTCTAGCATCTGACCCATTTTACTCATATCAAGACCTTCAAACATTAGTTTAGTCCTTCAAATTCTTGAGCGATACTGTTGTCATCTTCAAGAATAACAATTTTTGGTCGATAGGTATCCGCCTCTTCTTCATTCATGGATGCATAAGCAATAATAATAATTTTGTCACCCACATGTACTTTTCTAGCAGCTGCACCATTAAGGCAAATCTCTTTTTTACCTGGCTCACCTGGAATAATGTAGGTTGCAAATCGTTCACCATTATTGATGTTAACAATTTCTATCTTTTGACCAACACGCATTTTTGCTGCGTCAAGTAAATCTTGGTCAATGGTAATGGAACCCACATAGTGTAAATTCGCTTCGGTTACTGTCGCTCTGTGCAGTTTACTATAGAGCATGGTAATATTCATTACAGTTATCTCCGTGATTTATAATTTTGTGTATTATAGCAGATTATTGATTTTGTTTTAGAGGAGGCAGATAATTTTACAAGGATAAACGTTTGACGCATCCTTGTTTTGATCTATATTGTTATCGAGCCATTGTAGCAGGAGCCACAGGGTCTCCCCACATTTGTTCAGGAATAACATACTCTTCTACTACCGTACCACCAATGATATGTTCATCAATAATTCGGTTAATTTTCTCTTTGGTTAATCCAACATACATGGTATGACCTGGTTCAACCAACATCACAGGACCTTGTTGACAACGATTTAAACATGAGGTTTGAATCGGTTGTACAGTTCCTATAATACCTTTTTGCATCAATGTTTGAGCAAGATGTTGCATAAGCTGTTGAGATTCAGGATTGTTCTGACTCACACAGCTTGGTTTTGGCATCCCTGGAGGTGCTGATTGTTGACACTTAAAAATATAAAATGCTGGTTGTGGTATTCCCATCATGGTTTAAATCCTTCTAATTTTAATTAGGAGAATATTACTCTTATTTAGAATAAAAATACCTTAATTCCAAGATAACTCCAACAATAAAGAGTAAAAAAGTAACAATCCCCTATCAATAAAGATATGGTGTTGCTCCTCTAAAACTAATTCCATTGTGCGTTCCTGTATCATCTGTTTCTATTCCTGCTGGTCCTTGTGTCAAATCAAGTGTTCTTCCCCCTCGTACAAGAACTCCATAATTGTCTTTAGACGAACCTCCTCCCATTCCTATATCTATGGTACTGTTTGCCCCTGCACCCTCTTCATTTTTGAGAACATTGTTGGTATCGATATCCATCCAATCTCTAACCCATGGACACCCTGTACACACAACTTCTCCTGCTGAATTTTTCATCTGCATGATACTGCTCAAATACTCTTTGTATCCTGTACCAAACTCCTGAATAATTTTGCCATAACCTGCCAATGGAACATTTTTATCTACCGCTAAAAGACCATTCCGAATATGTGTTCCATCTCCACCATTGGCTTTATCTGCATCTAAAAGCTTTTTAATATGTGCATACTGCTTTAAACTTGGCATGGATACATTAATATCCACCACCTCTCCATTACGATTGGTTAATTTAAACTTTTCCAATGATGCCATGGCAACAAAAGGCATCATATTAGAAAGACGTTTTGTTCCTGCTTTAACTTCATCTGAGAAATCCAATTCGTTTCCTTTGGGTGGATCAACCAACACCGCATCAATATACCCTGTAATTGTTTCTGAAATCAATTCTGTGGCATTAACCATTTTAAATTTTTTCTGAATAAATGAATTTACTTTTCCAATCGTTGTACCCATAGCACTCTTTGAAATCTCAACGCCTGTCTTTCTGGCTTGATACGAAGAGACCCAAAAACCACCTTCGTTAATACCATCCTTATCCACATCAAATCCACCAGGAATGTACGCAAAACCATACTCAACCAATGCTGTACCATCGGCATTTTCTATTGCCCATGGACACATTTTAGTTTTATCTTTTGGATTCCCTTCTTCTTTACACTCTACCTCTTTAATATTGACCTGTCCATCACCATCACTATCATTTAATGGATCTAACGCATTAATCACATCGGTTGAATTGGCTTCATCATGAGCATATAAATTATCCTTCGCTGGAGTATTATTGGATAATCCTAGAAGTGTCTCAGGTGAAGTTAAACACGCTACTTTTAAATTATCAGGACTGTAACTGTAAATTTCTATACCATCTTCTACCCCATCACCGTCTGTATCACTATTATTAGCATCTGTATGATACTCATTGAGTTCAAAACTGTCTAAAAGACAATCACCATCGGTATCAGGGTTACTAGGATTTAAACCATTGTCAACCTCATATTTATCCTCTAAGCCATCATCATCACTATCTGTCTTCATCGGATTACTGTGATAGGTATTGACTTCAAGACCATCATTTAACCCATCATCATCACTGTCCATATCTTTAGGGTCACTATGATACGTATTGACTTCATCCCCATCACTGATACCATCATTGTCACTATCACTATCTTTTGGATCAGTATCATAAGTATTGACTTCCTCTCCATCACTCAATCCATCCCCATCGGTATCTGCATTAATAGGATTTAAACCATTTTCTATCTCATATTTGTCGTCTAAGCCATCTGTATCACTATCACTGTTCTTAGGATTGGTATGATAGACATTCACCTCATCTCCATCCTTTAATCCATCTCCATCTGTATCAGGCTTACTAACAGATGTACCTATTCCATTCTCATAGTCATCACTTAATCCATCACCATCACTGTCAGGTGGAACTTCTTTTGGATCTTTCGAATCATTGGGATTGGTATGTGTTGTTTTTATCTCTGCACCATCAGTTAATCCATCATCATCACTATCAAAATCATTAGGATTGGTATGATACGTATTGACTTCATCTCCATCACTCAATCCATCTCCATCACTATCTGTATTGGTAGGATCGGTATGATACGTATTCACCTCATCCCCATCACTCAATCCATCCCCATCAGTATCCGTTTTTATGGGTGAAGTACCAATAAGATTTTCATACGCATCGCCTAAACCATCTCCATCGGTATCAGGTGGAACTTCTTTTGGATCAGCTTCATCATTAGGATCACTGTGTGCGGTATTGACTTCATCCCCATCACTGATACCATCATCATCACTATCACTATCATTGGGATTGGTATGATATGTATTAACTTCATCTCCATCACTCAATCCATCCCCATCACTGTCCACATTTTTAGGATCTGTATGATAAACATGCACTTCATCCCCATCACTCAGTCCATCTCCATCAGTATCAGGATTGGTAATCGAGGTACCAATAAGATTTTCATACGCATCACCTAATCCATCCCCATCTGTATCCTTTCCAACAGCACTAGGATCTTTTGGGTCAAGAGGATCCGTATGCAGTGTATTTACCTCTTCTCCATCACTTATTCTGTCACCATCCGTATCCGCCTTGATTGGATTCAATCCATGCTCATCTTCATACCCATCATCCAATCCATCTCTATCCGTATCAACATTATAAGGCGAAGTTCCAATGGAAAGTTCGTAACTATCGGTGAGTCCATCACCATCACTGTCTACAACAACCTCTTTGCCTTCTCCTTTGAAGTTTCCTGCTCTATCTGAACCACATCCTGATAACAAAAGACTCAAACCAATAAAAATACCCCATACTACACGATTATTATGCATTACTTTCTACCTTCAGGATAACTCAATACCGCTTCAATCCGACGATTCATCGCCCGTCCATCAACTGTTTTATTTGAAGCAATGGGCATACTTTCCCCTCTTCCTTCACCATGAATTCTAGCAGAACTTACACCCTCTGCAATCAAAGCCTTAACCACTGACAACGCTCTCCGTTCTGATAAAGAGAGATTTTTAGAAGCACTTCCTATGTTATCTGTATGTCCTAAAATTTGAACAAAACTTCCTTTATTTGCCAATAAAAAATTTGCAAATTTTGATACCTTTATATGTGAAGAGCCATCAATTGTTGCGGAATTGGTTGCAAAATGAATTTTCAATGTGGTCTTTATAGGACAACCATATCCATCAACTGTAAAATCACAAGGGGTATCAGGACACTGATCAAAATTATCGGCTATTCCATCTCTGTCTTTATCTGGTTCAGAAATTTTAACAGGACACGTATTTTGATCCACATAAACAATTTGGGGTTGAATAATGTGTTGCACTTGAGGCTTAGGCATAGGTATTGGTATTGGTATTGGTATTGGTTCAGGTGCTGGGGTAAACATCGCCACAGGTAGTGTAATTCCTGCCGTTACAGAAGCCTCATTGTTTTCATTGTCTCCCCCTAAAATTTGTAACATTTTACCTTCTACTTTTCCCTTAATTCCTGTTGGTGTGGCATAAAGAATTCCTCCTCCTCCATGAACAAACGGATGACTTTCAAAATAACCTTCAGTTGCACCTTGAACATTTTCATATCCAATACCACCTAAAATATAAGGCGTTAATACCGTACTGTTTTCAAATTCATAAACACCATTCACTGAACCTTTTAACAATGACTTTGCTTGAGTATCGGCAATATTGACATACTCCAAATCAAATCTTGGCATTATTAAATAATTGTTATATTGTAATGTTGCTCCAACAGTTCGATTTTCAAATTTAGGACTCTCTTCATTAATGGTCGAGGTCATTCCCACATTAATACCAATATCGGCTTCTGTACTGTTCGCGGCTAGATACGTTGTCAACATAAATACATATAGATATATCTTATTCATACTCTATACTCCTTTTTATCAATCTTTAAATATTAAGAAAAAATCATATCACATTTTAAACACAATTTTCTTATAAAATATATTTTTACTTAAAATTTTATAATAATAATAAAATTAAGCAACAAAAACTGTTTTTAAATATATGCCTTACAACATTTTCTAATTTAACCGCATATAATCTGAATACAACATACTCTTCACTTTTCAAGTCTACTTTGGCTACTATAACACCATGAATAAACAACAGACACTACAGCACTATTTCGGACACGATACGTTTAGAGAACAACAAGAAGAGGTTATTGATGCCATCTTGAACCATCAAGATGTACTGATGATTTTACCCACAGGTGGTGGAAAATCTCTCTGTTACCAACTTCCCTCTCTTTTAATGCATGGGGTAACGGTTGTTATCTCTCCTCTTTTAGCACTCATGCATGACCAAGTTGTAGCACTTAGAGAAAATGGCATAGCCTCTGCCATGTTAAGCTCCATGCAAACGCTAGAAGAGTCACAACACATAGAGCAACAACTCCGTGCCAATCAAATCAAACTGCTCTATGTGGCTCCTGAACGCTTGATGAACGACTACTTTTTAACCTTTCTACTTGATTTAAACATTAACTTTTTTGTAGTAGACGAAGCCCACTGTGTGAGTGAATGGGGGCATGAATTTAGAGAACACTACCGTATGCTTTCACAACTTAAAATCTCATTTCCTTCCACCACCATTGCTGCATTTACCGCCACAGCAACTCCCATGGTTCGAGAAGATATTTTAAACAATTTAACGCTACAAAACCCCAAAGTCATTACAGGTTCACTTTTTCGTCAAAACCTCACCATTACTGCCAAACACAGACAAAGTGATGGACGAAGACAACTCTTAGAATTTCTAAAAGAGCATAACAATGAAGCAGGAATTGTTTACGCTTTTTCACGAAAACAGACCGAAACCATGGCAACCTATCTTAAAACCCAAGGCTATAAAGCAGAAGCCTATCATGCAGGATTACCAACTCAAGTGAAGAACAATGTTTTTGCTGATTTTGTTTCCGACAATATTGACATTGTTGTTGCCACCATCGCTTTTGGAATGGGCATTGATAAAAGTAATATTCGTTTTGTGGTACACATGAATCTGCCCAAAACCTTAGAAAATTACTACCAAGAGATAGGACGTGCAGGACGTGATGGACTTGAATCAACCACGCTACTTCTTTTTTCAACACAAGATATTGTTCAACAAAAATCCTTTATCAATGATTTACCCGACAGCCCGTATAAAGAGAGTGCATTTGAAAAAATTGAGACCATTGCACGTTTTTCCAACTCTGAGTCTTGTCGGCATCAACAGATAGCCATCTATTTTCATGACCATATCCATGCCTGTGGTAACCGTTGTGATAATTGCATTAACCCACATCAAGACACCATTGAGATAACCCAAGATGCCCAAAAATTGCTTTCTGCTATCTATCGAACCAATCAATCGTTTGGACTCCATTATGTGATTGATGTGTTACGAGGAAGTAAAGAGCAACGTATCCTTTCCAATACGCATGACCAACTATCGGTTTATGGCATAGGAGAAAAGTATACCAAAGCACAATGGCTAAGTATTGCCGATAAACTGTTAGAACTTGGTGCCATTGGCATTGGGGAATACAAAGTCTATCATCTGTTAGAACGGGGGGTTAATATTTTAAAAGGGCAAGAAACAGTCTCAATCCGTCAAGAACGACTCACCATTAAAAAAACTTCTAATAAGAAAAAAGTGGAATATTTTGAAGATTATGAAATAGATATTTTTGACCAACTTCGAGAACTAAGAAAAACCATTGCCACCGCAAACAAAGTCCCTCCGTATGTCATTTTTTCAGATAAAACACTTAAAGATCTTTCCAACAGTATGCCCACTACTAAAGCTCAAATGTTAGAAGTTCATGGTATTGGTGAAGTGAAATTTCAACGTTATGGTGAAGCCTTTTTAAGATTGATTAAGGAGATTGAAAATGCCTAAACTTTGTGGTATTGATGAAGCAGGACGAGGTCCACTTGCAGGTGATTTGGTCATGGCAGGTGTTATTTTAAACCAATTCATTGAAGGTCTTATGGACTCTAAAAAATTAACCCAAAAAAAGAGAGAAGAGCTTTATGAACAAATTATCACTACTGCACACCATCATATTGTCTCTTTTTCACCCCAAGAGATAGATAACAATGGACTAAGTTACTGTCTAGGTAAAGGATTGGAAGCGATTCAAAAAGCATTATCCGCCGAGATTTATCTCTTTGATGGAAACCAAACGTTTGGTGTATTGGGCATTACTACCATGATCAAAGCCGATACCAAAATCGCCGAAGTGAGTGCGGCGAGTATTCTTGCCAAAGTAACGCATGATAGAGCGATTATTAAAGCATCTCATATTTATAAGAATTATGGTTTTGAAAAACATAAAGGATATGGAACAAAAGCCCATATAGAAGCGATTAAAGCGTATGGATATTGTGACCTTCACCGTCGTAGTTTCAAGGTGAAAGGTCTATAGAGAACCCACTTTTCTCTATTTTATTACTTATTTAAATTCTCTTCGTAAAAAAAAAAGTCCTAAAAGTATGCTCAACATAATAAGTATTAAAATATTTACATTACTTAAAATAGTAACATCTCCTTCGATGTCGTTAGCAAAACTTTCAATTGGTAATAGCGTGACAATTATTACAATCAGTATAGGATACATACAGTTTGATTTTTTTACAGTATACATTTTTTAATCCTTTCTTCAAAATTTGATTTAAAGATAATAAACTATAATGTATATTATCTTAATTTAAACTTACATATTATATTTAATTTTAAAAAATAAGAATATAGTGACAAATATAGGACAATTATCATTGTGTGTCCTATAAAATCGTATTATTTTAGATGGTTGCTTCAAGCTCTTTACGCGTTAAGAAGAGTCCTAATAAGGTACTTAAGAACATCATAATAATCACACCCACACCATTCAAGGATGCACTGTCTTCAGTATAGTCACAACTAGCACAACCATTTGAAGTTGTATTTGCATCAACAACAGATGCTATAACAGGAATTCTAACCGTTGCAGGTGTTGTATCCTCTATACCCTTACTATCTATTGCTGCATAAGTAAAGATTACTGTACCTACAAATTCAGGATTTGGTGTAAATTTTAATCCATTGGCTTCTTCTTGTGTTAAAATATCTCCAACACTTACTACCGTTCCATCAGCCAAAGACAAAACACCCATGGCTTCTGTAGGTAATGTTTTAAGAATGTACAATTCAGCATTGATTCCAGATAAATCTACAATATCCGTAGCACCTGAAGTATTAACAATACTCCTGTTGTTTTTATCATTTGTTTCAGGCATCACAATCACAACAGGAGGTACAACAGGCGTAGAAAGTGTAATCGTTACCGTAGCTTCAGGAGATACATTGCCATCTTTATCACTCACCACATAGGTAATAGGGTCTGGAGCTTGAGTACAATTGGCGGTTGGCGTAAAAAGAATATTTCCAGTGACATCCACACTCCATTCACCATTCTCTACCACCAATCTTTTTCCATTCTCAATTGCACCTTGTGAAGTAATTGTCACAGAACTGATATTCATGTCATTCTCTATATCACTGTCATTGTTCAGTACAGGAATGGTAACCAATGTCGCACTTCCATGAATACAATTTATCTCATCATTCATCACTGTTGGGGCGGTACTCGTTCCTATAGATATATCATCATTAATAATCAACCCTATTGCTGTACCATCTAAAATGGTTGCATTGGTTGGATTGGATAAAACCACATTAAAACTCTCGGTAGCCTCAATGGTGGTATCTCCATTAATTACCACATCAATCGTTGTACTGCTACTTCCTGCTAAAATCGTCACTGTATCACTCGCATCCACATAATCTTCACCTTGTAACGCTGTTCCATCCACAAGAGCATAATCAACCGTTACATCTGACGTAGTGGTTTGATTTAATTCAACAGTAAACCGTAAAGTTTGCGTACTGCTGTTTCCTTCTACCAACTCTGCATCACCAATACTTACCGTTGGTATGGTTGGAATTACGGGGGGAATTATGATGTTAGTTGCCTCACCTACATTACAAGCCACCGCTTCAATATCATTAAATTTTGTTCCATTATTATCAATAATACCCGCTACCATTACGGCACCTGTAAGGGTATCAATCTCATAAAGCTGTCTATTTTTATTAGGATTGTAAAGCTCATCTTCGGTATACAATTTGTCATCATTGGCAAAAGAGAGTCCTTCGGCATCAATTTTTGTTTGTAAAACAACACTGTTAGACAAGGTACCTGTTGCCAAATCCAATTGCCATAATACAGGTAAAGGATTAGAAAAATAATCATCCATCGCATACGCATCACCATTTGAATTAATTGCCAACCCAGAAATAGATTCGCTTAACGTTTTAGGATAACCAGCTAAAGATGCCCAAGTCGTTGTATCAAAAGCATACAATTGCGAAGGGGCAACATCATCACGTGTTACATACAAAACACCATTATAAAACTCCATTCCTGAACTTTTATTAATGGGTAAGGTGGTCTCTAAATGAATGGCTCCTGTGGTTAAATCAATTGCATACAATCCGCTGTCTGACTTATTAATCATATACATTTTACCATCACTGGGTCGATAAGCAACACCTTCTGTATTAAAAATTTGTCCTCCACTTTGAATATCTAAGGTTGTTGCCGTGTGCAAAGGGTTAGCACTTGAATCTACTTTTAATGTATAAATTTCTTGTTTATCATCACTGGTTGCATAACACGTTGCATCTATAGCGTACATTGATGTTGATAAACTTAACATTAATACAAAAACTCCTTGAATTACTCTACCTACAAACTCCATTGTTTACTCCTACTGTAAATAATTAATTTTATTTTATTTCTAATTGTGACATAAAAAATAACTTTAAGTATTTTTTTATGTTAACATAGATAAAAACATACTATAACCAATTTAAATATAAAATAAAAGATATTTTTTTTTTATCTAAAATATTTCAACAGATTTTTAGAATTATTGTTATCAATTCGTTATCTTTTTATAGTAAACTATGGGTATGAAAACGCAATCCTTAGAAATCATCATTATTGAAGATGAAGAAGACATTTTAGAACTTATTGAATATCACCTACAAAAAGCTGGTTATGCCACCATGGGATTTCTCTCTACGGAAAATGTTGAACAATTCCTAGAAGAAGAAAACCCTGCACTGATGATTGTTGACCGTAATCTTCCACGCGTTGAAGGGAGTGAATTTGTAAAAAAACTTCGTTCTTATGGGTACAATATTCCTATTATTTTTTTAACCGCCAAAGACAAAGACAGCGACTTAGAAGAAGGTTTTAAACGAGGTGGAGATGATTATATCACCAAACCTTTTAAGCCCAAAGAGCTACTGCTTCGTGTGGAAGCCCTACTAAGACGTTCAGGTGCAACCTCTAGTAATAAACTTAAATATCGAGACCTTTCCCTTGATGTCTCCAATCATGAACTGTATATCAATAAAACCCCCATTGAATTAACCAATTTAGAGTTTAAACTGCTCTACACTTTTATGAAAAATCCAAACCTTGCTCTTGAACGTGACTTTTTACGTGATGAAGTTTGGGGTGAAGACAGTATGAACTTTAATGATAAAACAATCAATGTTACCATTAACAGACTCAAGAAAAAAATTGACCCTACAGGAAAAAAAGAGTACTTTCTACCTGTTTGGGGTGTGGGATACAAGTTGGTTTAATTCTCTTTTTCCCCCTCCACATTCCAAAACTTCATTCCTTTTAACCACACAAAAACTTCTTTTTTAACTTTTATACCCTCTACAATACATTCTTATTCTCTTTTTTCTTCTTGTTGTATCTATATTTTTTTAGTATCTTTTAGCATCATTTTTAAATGTAATCATTATGTAACCACTTTGTAACCACTTTGTAATACAATTCTCTAATTAAAAAAACATAGGAGTTTTTCACAATGAAAAAAATCATATTATCAAC
>DYMW01000056.1 GCA_020721385.1 Sulfurovum sp.
ACCGATGGGCAAGGAACATTCCCCAATTATGAACCATTAATTGATACCTTGTGGGTAACTCTTAAAGAGGTTGATGTTCCTTTTGGAGAGGTTTTAACGTTGGCTTGGAAGTGATGGTGTTAGTTGTTAAACGGTAAAAGTCCAAACTTTTTAATAAAAGCATCGTTTATATCAATTAACCCTTTGGCTTGTAGATTGTCAAGTACGTCTTTGGTACAAAAGGTATCCCCTGGCCACTCTCGTGTAAAGCCATCAAGCTGAGATTTGTTGGTTCCATCAATAGCAATAAATGGTTCTTTGACAATATCTCTTTGTGCATCAATGTTGTTAACCACACGCCACAATAGCATATAGGGTTCGTTGATATCGTTGTTGATTTTATCGACAATCACCAACACTTTGATATGCTCTTTCAGTGGTTTTAGTTTGGTAATAATGTTTTGTATGGATTGTGTTTTGTGTACACTAATGAGACAAATAGGATTTTTAGTCTGCATAAAATATTGTTTAAGTTCTAAGATATTGCCATCAATTTCTTGCATCTTTTCTAAGAGTACTTCATCTTTTAAAGGAGTTTCAATATTCTCAACAACCATGTCTCCCGTACAATCAATACCCAGTTTCCCCCCCACCAAGGTTTCATTGGCACTGTGGTCAAGGGCATCAATGATTCCTTGGGTAATCAGTATTTTTTTAGGGTCAAGACGATTCAAAATGTATTCAGTAATGGCTTGGGCATCTTCTAATTCTGGTGCATCTTGGTTGACAAAGATGGCATGTTTTACAAAACTCATCTGTCCTACTCCCCAAAAAGCGTGCATAAATTGCTGTGCATGACCTTTGTAAAGGGTTTTCATTTTTCCTAAAATAAGGTTGTGAAAAACGCCATTTTCAGGCATATAGTAGTCAATTAAATCAGGTGCCATGGGTTTGAGCATTGGTAAAAAAATACGTTCAGTTGCCCAACCCATGTATTTGTCTTCGAGTGGTGGTTTACCAACAACGGTGGCTTGAAATACAGGTTTTGTTTTCATGGTAATGGTCTCTACTTCCATAATAGGATAGGGTTCTTTAAGCGTATAATATCCTGTATGGTCACCAAATGGACCTTCGATGTGCATTTTAGAAGGGTCAACAAAACCTTCTATGACAATGTCAACATCTTTGGGGATATAAATATCATTGGTGATTGATTTGACCAGTTGAGCATTTTTCCCTCGTACAAAACCATAAAGAAGCATCTCAAACATTCCATGAGGCATTGGGGCTTGACCACACCAAATATAGAGTGGGTCACCACCAATTCCTATGGTAACAGGCATCTTTTTTCCTGCTTTTTGGTATTGGTCAAAAAAGTGTGAGGCATCTTTGTGAATCTGCCAATGCATTCCCAAATGATTTTTATCGTACTGTTGTAAACGGTACATTCCCAAGTTTTGCATTGAACCATCTAAGCTTTGGGTATAGACTTGCCCCATGGTAATAAAAGGACCACCATCCTCTTCCCATGTTTTTAAGATAGGCAATTTGTCCAAATCCACATCGCTTTTAGGAATAATAATTTGTTGACACTCTCCTTTGCCTTTTAGGCGTTTTGGAAAGACATTTTTAAGTGCAAAGAGTTCAGGAATTATTTTTATCTTTTCCATAAACCCTTTGGGCGGTTTCATTTTTAGGAGTTTATCAATCCCTTGTGCTACAGTGTCAGGGTGTTTACCAAAGATTTTTTCAGTGAGTGCTTTGTTGGCAAAAATATTCATAAGTACAGGTATATCATAGGTAATGTTTTTAGCTTTATTAATAGGATGGGTAAAGAGAAGAGGGCGAGAGTCATCTTTTTTGACTTCAACATACGCGACATGAGGTATTTCTAGTTCTACATCTAGTGGTGCATCTATAATTTTTAGGTTTCCATTTATTTTCAACCATTCTATAACATCATTCATTTGTTACTCCCAATTTTTATTAGGGAGTATTATAACTTATAATATTGGTATTTTGTAGGATCTAATTGTTGTTTTATAAATATGCCAAATGGAAATTAATCCATTTGCTTTCTTAAAAATGTTGGGGTATCCAAATAGTCTTCATTCACATTGTTGTAGCCACCTACCACTTTTGCATTGTTTAAGTTGTGCAGTAAGGTACGTTGAACAGGTTTTTTTAATTCAGGCGTACTGGCTACATTGACAGTTGGAGTAGGTGTGTTTTCGGTTTCTATATCTGATGGATCTTCGAATCCTGTTGCAATAATGGTTAATTTAACATGATCTAAAGGAATATCTTCAGAAGTGGTTGTACCAAAAATAATGTTTGCATCTTCATCGGCATTCTCTTCTACAATGTCCATGGCTTCTGATATTTCAGCCAATGGATAATCTGGGTGAATATGGAAATGAACCAAGATACCCATGGCTCCATCAATTGAAAGATTGTCAAGTAGTGGAGATTCAATGGCTGTTTTAGCCGCATCATAAGCAGCTGAATGACCTTGGCTTTCACCCACACCCATGAGGGCTAGACCTCTATGACTCATAACTGTTTTAACGTCGGCAAAGTCAAGGTTAATATCATTTGCACCATGTGAAAGAATAACATTTGAAATTCCACCAACAGCTTGAGAAAGAACATTATCAACAAGTTTAAAACTGTCACGCATTCCAAGATTTTTTTCAACAATAGAAAGAAGTCTTTCATTGGGAACAACAATAATTGAATCACTTTCACGTTTGAGTGCTTCCAATCCTTCTTTTGCCAATCGTTTTCTTTTTCGACCTTCAAAGGCAAAAGGACTCGTAACAATGGCAACCGTTAATGCACCTACTTCTTTAGCAGCTTGGGCAATAATAGGAGCAGCTCCTGTACCTGTACCACCACCAAGACCAGCTGAAATGAAGACCAAATCAGCTCCTTCCAACATGGTTTTAATGTTTTCAAAACTCTCTAAGGCGGCTTCTTTACCCACTTCAGGTTTCATACCTGCACCAAGACCTTTGGTTACATTGAGTCCCAATTGTATTTTATACGGTGCAATAGAAGCATCGAGTGCTTGTGCATCGGTATTGGCAACAATCAAGTCAATTCCACTAATGCCTTCTCTAATCATGTGGTTAATCATGTTTCCACCACCCCCACCGACACCAATAGCTTTTATTTTTGCACCATGGATACCAGCTTGTGTTTCTCTTATATTAAATTCTTCCATTTTCTTCCTCCTTTGTGCTATTTAGAAAATTTTTGATGCCCATCGCATAAAATTTTGTAATGGATTGTTTTGATCTTTTTTGGGTTCATTGCTTAAATCTCTAAATAGGTCATTGTTTTCATTGTTTTTATCATTAAATGATGGCTGCGATACAGAAATTTTTGGTTTAGACTCACCAATACGATTTTGAATAGAGGCAATATCACTTAATGATGCTTTTGTTTTATAATCTTTTGAGTGTAACATTTTTTTGCTACTTTCTATCTCATATTCGGTATGAGCTCCCGCTTCATATTGTAACAATCCCATAACGGTAGCATACTCAGCAGAGTTTAACTCTTCAGAAAGTTTGTGTACATTTTGTGGTTTACCAACTCTTACTGGAATATTGGGCATCAGTGCTTGTGCCAACTCTCTGGTTCCTTCAATATGTGTCATTCCTCCTGTTAAGATAATACCTGCACCCAATTGATCTTTGAGTCTACTTTTTTCAATGGAATTGGCTAAAATTGATAAGGCTTCTTCCATACGACTATAAATAATGTTATGAACAATATCCAATGATACGGTATTAAGATGATACTCATCACCTATAACAGGGAGTTGAATATCACCACTTTCACCACTGAGTAAACTTCCTTTGGAAATTTTAAGTTCTTCAGCGGTATCAAAAGGGGTATGTAGGGCAATAGAAAGGTCATTGGTAATATGGTTTGAACCCACACTCAAAAAGTCATTGTATTGAATGGCATTTCCAACATGAATGACAAGATTTGAGGTGTGTCCACCCAAATCAATTACAGCAATACCTCGTTCTTTATCATCACTATTAATGACTGAAATAGAAGAGGCGTATCCACTAAGGACTACTTTACCTATCTCTATACCTGCTGCATTAACTGCTTTTTTTAAGTTACCAAGATTGGATTTTGCTGTCATAATAATGTGTGTATCAACTTCCATACGACTGGCATTCATTCCATAAGGGTCTTCAATAAAATCTTGTTCATCAATTTTAAATTTATATGGTAAAACGTGTAGTACTTCAAATTCATTAGGAATATTTGCATTATAAAGAGCAGTTTGCATCACACGATTAATTTCATTAATTGAAATTTCATGGTTTGGAATATTAACCACACCGGTAGAATTCAGATTTTTAGTATAAGCTCCAGAGATGGAAATGGTCGCGGTAGTGATATTGATACCTGAAACACGCTTAGCATCATCAATGGCTTTTTTAATGGAACGTGAAGCCAACTCAATGTTGGTTATCGTTCCTTTTTTTATGCCTTGTGATTTTGAAATACCATGACCACTAACTTCAACATTCCCATCTTTGACATCTCCAATAATTGCACAGATTTTTGTTGAGCCTATATCAATGGCTAAGATGGGCGTATTCAATTTTAGTCCTTAATTATAATATTCAGTTGGATATTTTGTATCCAATTTTCTCATGAGATTTGATTCAAAATTTTGTTGTTTTACTTGATCAGCGTTTTGATAAAGAGTTTTTGTTTCATTGCTGTCAAGATTAATAAGTTTTTGTTCTACTATTTTATAAACAATAACCTTATTTCCTATAGGTATAATACCTTTTTCTTCTTGAGATGTAAAGAGTTTTGTTATTAAATTTGATGTTTCTTGTTGATTTAAACCTAGTTTTTGTGATTCAGCGTTATTCAATGTGATGAAATTTGACACATTCAATTCACGATTGTCAATGGTTTTTAATGTTTCTTCAGCCAGTATTGATAGGGCTTCTTTTTTAAGTTCTGCTTCATAAAGAGGAGTAACTTCACTTTTTACAGATTCAAATGTTTTTATAACAGGTTTGGTAATACCAACAATCTTAACAGAAGCATACGTTTTTCCAACCACTTTTGGTTTAAGTAAATCACCAATGGCTTTGGTTGAAATTTCATTCCACAATTCAGCAGATAATTTTGGATTATTGACATCGTAGGTTACGGTTTCATCTTTATTGATTTCACCTTTTTTAAATGCAATATATCGTTTATCAGCATCTTTTTTAGCTTTTTTTACTTTAACATCATCGCTAATCCAATCTTTGGCTTCGGCTAATGCTAGAATTTTACCATCTTTATCCGTATAGTTAAAACTGTTTTCTTTATAATAGCTTTCTATTTCAGCTTCACTAACATTAATGTCTTGGCTTTGTGTCCAAACAACATCCAATGTATACGCTTTAGCTGTTTTGAATTGCTCTTTTCTAGCATCCCAAAATGCTTTGAGTTTGCTTTCATCAACCGTTACATTAACATCTTTATTGGTTAACGTAATATATTTTAATTTGTCAGCAATTTCAAAAGCTACAGTAAAAGCTTTATATTCATTTTCTAACCCTTTAAGGTTTAAAAGCTCAAAGGTCTTATTAATAGTAAGTTGTTCTTGTAAACTTTTTTCAAATGTTACTTGGGTAAAAGGACTTTGTTTAATAAAATTGTCATAAATGGTTCTATCAAATTGTCCATTATTTTGAAAAGCTGGAATTTCTGCGAGTTTTGCACCTGTCTCTTCATCGGTAACCACAATTCCAAACTCATTGGCTAAATTAAGAATTTTTGCTTGTGCTGACATACGGTTAAGTACTTGTTGCTCTAATCCCATCTGTTTGGCTTGTTCTTTATCAAATTTACCTTTCATCATTTGGTTATATTGACTAAAAAGATTGTTGTACTCCATTGAGAATTTGTCTCTACTTAAATCAATATCACCCACTCTTCCTATATTGTTACTTTTTAGACCATAAGAGAAACCATAGGTGGCTCCTGTAAATACAAATGAAATAGTTGCTATCCATATAGTCACTATTAAAAATTTGTTGTGTTTTTGCATCCAACTTATCATGTTTAAATTACCTTCTGTTTAATATTATATAATTTTAGTCTACTTGTGGTTAAGTATTAATGAAATAATTACATTATACATAGTATATTGCTTAAAAAAATATAAGGTACATAATGAATCATAATAATGCTCAAATAGTAACAGAAGACTTGAAGAATATATGGCATCCTTGTACACAAATGAAAGACCATGAAACATTACCACTTATTCCTATTAAAGAGGGAAGAGGTATTTATCTTATTGATTTTGAAAACAATGCCTATATTGATGCGGTAAGTTCATGGTGGGTCAATCTTTTTGGTCATGTTAATCCACATATATCTTCTAAAATTAAAGAGCAGTTGGATACGCTAGAACACGTGCTTTTAGCGGGTTTTACCCACAAACCTGCGGTTAATTTGGCTGAAAAATTGGTCAATTTAACCCCAAAAGGTTTAGAGAAGGTGTTTTTTGCCGACAATGGTTCAAGTGCTGTTGAGGTTGCGTTAAAAATGAGCTTTCATTATCATCGTAATTTGGGTGAGCATCGTCCTTTGTTTCTTTCACTTTCAAATTCTTATCATGGTGAGACTCTTGGGGCATTGAGTGTGGGAGATGTACAACTCTATAAAGATACTTATGCCCCACTGTTAATTGCCTGTATTCAAACGCCTGTTCCCAAAGACCAAACCAAAGAGTGTGCCAAAGAGGCGATTGTAGAGTTGAAGAAATTGTTAGAAGAGAGAGGCAGTGAAATTTCGGCATTTATTATTGAACCTTTGGTGCAAGGTGCAGGAAGTATGCACATGTATCATCCTGATTATATTACAGAAGCAAAGAGTATGTGTAAAAGTTATGGGATTCATCTGATTGCCGATGAAATTATGACAGGATTTGGTCGTACAGGAACCATGTTTGCGTGTGAACAAGCCAATATTACTCCTGATTTTATGACACTTTCTAAAGGATTAACAGGAGGATATCTGCCTTTGGCAGTGGTCATGACCACCAATGAGATTTATAATGCTTTTTATTGTGACTACAATGAGTACAAAGCGTTTTTGCATTCACACTCCTATACGGGAAACCCTTTGGCGTGTTCGGCAGCGTTGGCAACTTTAGAACTTTTTGAAGCTTCTGATGTATTGGGAGAAAATAAGAAAAAATCGGCGTATATTCTTGAAAAATTGGAAAAATTTAAAACCCTTCCCAATGTAAAAGAGGTACGACAAACAGGAATGATTTCAGCCATTGAACTACAAGGGTATGAAGCCAAAGAGCGTATAGGATTAAAGGTTTATCAGTATGGATTAAATCATGGGGTTTTACTGCGTCCATTGGGGCATATAGTCTATTTTATGCCACCGTATATTATTACTTATGAAGAGATAGACAAGATGATCGATACGGCGTATAATGCCATTATTTTATTGTAACGTAATGACACAGAAAAAAGAACTATATTAAAAATGTGTTATTTAAAGTAACATTGTAATCTCTATTAGTATAAAATGTGTCACAAATTATTCAAAACTAATAGGAGACATTAATGTCATTACTAGCAGATTATAGAAAACATACCGAAGAACGTGCCAAACTTGGTGTTCCTCCCTTGGCACTTACCGCTGATCAAGTGGCTGAATTAGTAGAGTTATTAAAAGCAAGTCCAATTGTAGATACGGATTATGTAATGGAGCTTTTTACAGAGAAAATACCTGCAGGTGTTGATGATGCAGCCTATGTAAAAGCAGCGTTTTTAAATGATATTGTTCAAGGGAATGTAACGTGTGAAGCCATTGATGGTGTAAAAGCGTGTATCATTTTAGGAAGTATGTTGGGTGGATTTAACGTTCAGCCATTGGTTGAAGCACTTAAACTTGATGGTGAAGTAGCCCTTACTGCTGCTGAACAACTCAAAAACACATTGCTTGTTTATAACTCATTCAATGATGTTAAAGCGATGATGGATGAGGGTAACGCCTTAGCTAAAGAGGTTGTAGAGTCTTGGGCAAATGGTGAGTGGTTTACCAACCAACCAGCACTTGATGAAGAGATTACAGTAACGGTTTACAAAATTCCAGGTGAGACCAATACCGATGATTTATCTCCTGCATCTGAAGCATTTACAAGAGCTGATATTCCACTTCATGCGAACTCTATGCTTGTAAGCAAGATGGAAAATCCTATGGAGACAATGACAAAACTTAAAGAACAAGGTCATCCATTGGCGTATGTTGGTGATGTCGTAGGAACGGGTTCAAGTAGAAAATCAGGTATCAACTCGGTTCAGTGGCACATGGGTAGAGATATTCCAGGTATCCCAGGTAAAAGAACGGGTGGGGTTGTTATTGGTTCAATCATTGCTCCAATTTTCTTTAACACCGCAGAAGATTCAGGATGTCTTCCTATTCAAGCTGCTGTAGATGCTTTAGAGACGGGTGATGTTATTACTGTTAAGCCATTTGCAGGTGAAATTATTAAAAATGGTGAAGTAGTAAGCCAATTTACCCTAGAGCCAAATACGCTTCCAGATGAAATGAGAGCAGGTGGTCGTATTCCACTTATTATTGGTAAAGGTCTTACTGCAAAAGCCAGAGCAGCACTTGGTATGGATGCTGGGGAAATTTTTATGACTCCATCACAACCAGCAGATAATGGTAAAGGATTTACCCTTGCTCAAAAAATGGTGGGTAAAGCATGTGGTATAGAAGGTGTTAAACCAGGTGTTTACTGTGAACCAATCGCAACAACCGTTGGTAGCCAAGATACCACAGGACCAATGACTCGAGATGAGATTAAAGAGCTTGCAGCATTAAGTTTTGGTGCTGATTTTGTACTTCAATCATTCTGTCATACCGCTGCTTACCCAAAACCAGCCGATATTAAATTGCAACATACCCTTCCAAAATTTTGGACAGAGAGAAAAGGTTTCATTCTTAGACCAGGTGATGGGGTTATCCACTCATGGTTAAACAGAATGTGTCTTCCAGATACAGTAGGAACAGGTGGAGACAGTCATACACGTTTCCCAATTGGTATCAGTTTTCCAGCAGGTTCAGGTTTGGTTGCATTTGCAGGTGTTACAGGTATGATGCCACTAACGATGCCAGAGTCTGTTTTGGTACGATTTAAAGGTACAATGCAACCAGGTATTACACTTAGAGATATGGTTAATGCGATTCCTCATCAAGCAATTAAAGATGGTTTATTAACCGTTGAGAAAAAAGGTAAGAAAAACATCTTTGCAGGACGTGTTCTTGAAATCGAAGGACTTGAAGACCTTAAGTGTGAACAAGCGTTTGAGCTTTCTGATGCATCTGCTGAGCGTTCGGCGGCTGCATGTGCGGTTAAGCTTAACAAAGAGCCTATCATTGAGTACCTAGAGTCAAACATCGTGCTTATCGAAGAGTTGATTGCACAAGGTTATGAAGACAAAGCAACCCTTCAAAGAAGGGCAGACAAAATGAGAGTATGGATTGCAAACCCAGAGTTGCTTGAAGCAGATAGCGACGCTGAGTATGCTGCGGTTATTGAGATTGATATGGATCAAATCAAAGAGCCAATTCTTGCGTGTCCAAACGATCCAGATGATGTTAAAACATTAACAGAGATTCATGAAGCAGGTCTTAGAACCGATATTGATGAGGTATTCGTTGGTTCATGTATGACAAATATTGGTCTATTTAGAGCATTGGGTGAAGTACTAAGAGGTGAAGGTGCTGTTCCTACAAAACTATGGGTATGTCCTCCAACAAAAATGGATGAAAAAACATTAATTGAAGAGGGTTATTACTCTGTATTTGGTATGGCTGGAGCTAGAACAGAGATTCCAGGTTGTTCACTCTGTATGGGTAACCAAGCTGCCGTTGCACAAAACGCATGGGTATTCTCTACAAGTACCAGAAACTTCGACAACAGATTAGGAAAAGGTTCACAAGTGTACCTTGGTTCTGCTGAACTAGCAGCCGTGGTTGCACTTAAAGGTAAGATTCCAACAGCAAAAGAGTACATGGAAATCGTACCAAATAAAATCAAACCAGAGATGAGTGATGAAGTTTATAAATACTTGAACTTCAACAAAGTTTCTAAAGATGAGTTAGAGGCGATGGTTGGGTAGTCC
>DYMW01000057.1:0-5917 GCA_020721385.1 Sulfurovum sp.
ATTTCATAAACTATTTTAATTTGTAATAACCCTATGCCCTACAAATTTAGAATAGTTGTCTAAAATAAGTCCCCCTCTACGGAAACCTAAACCACACCCTTCATAAGCATAAAAGACACCTGCTTGATAGGATTGATTGTTGCTGTCTTTTGGAAGTTCAACATACTCTTGGAAAATAGAAGGAAATTCCCCATATTCACCACTGGTCTCTTCGATAACTTTTTCATTTTCATCAACAATAATGGTATTGGCACCCTCTCGACCAAATATTTTTTTCTCTACTTGAGCAATGCCTTCTAATGGTTCAAAACTGGTCTCTAACAGCAATGGATGATTTGGATACAAGTCCCATAAAATCTTCATAAACGCTTTGGATTGAAACATCAAGGTATAGGCAGGATTTAAAATAATGGCTTTTTGATTTGCAATAATTTGCGTAAGCAACATCGCCAAATCACTCTCTTCAATGGCAATGTCTTCCCATGGAATCAGTTTAAACCAATACTCATAGTTTTCACCCTTATAAAAGACACCCTCTTGGGCAGAAAACTCAACCTCATCGATATAGGCAAACTCGGTATTAAATCCTGCTTCATTGGCAATCATTTGTAACAATTTAACCGTACTCTCTTCTTCTGTATTCCCTTTGACCGATGAAAAAAGAATCTTCCAACCATTATAATGGTTAGAAAAATCTTCAACATCATCATTGAGCATCACCAAACGTTTAAAGTTATCGCCCAATGCTTCATAAAGGTTGTTAAATTGACTGCTCTCATCCATACCATTGGCTTTAAGCATTGCCCATTGCAAAATAGAAGTTTCAAAAAGTGCTGTAGGGGTATCGGCATTGAACTCTATGAGTTTAATCGGTTTTCCATCAAGCCCACCAGCAAAATCAAAACGACCATAAAGATGCCAATGAACATCATTTTCCCAACTTAATTTAATGGCATCAATCAAATTAAAAGGAATACCCAATTCATGGAACAACTCATTCTCTATAACATACTCTCCTGCTTCTGCATACATTTCATAAAGCTCATTAGCAGCTTCATAATAGGCATCGGCTTCATCAGGTGTCACTTCTATAATTTCAGAAGCAACATAGGGTGTACTGTTGTTATCGGTATGCCAATAGAACCCTATCTCTTCTAAAAACTTATTATCAGGTACGGTAATCGGTTTAAGTTTCATACTTAACCACCAAAACTTGATGAACGAGAAGAAGAGCTTGAACTACTACTCGTAGATGTTGTACTTTTTTGTCCAAAGAAACCAGATTTTTTAGCCGTACTACTACTGCTTGGCGTTGCCCCTGGTCTGCTCATGCTTCCTGCTTGTCTGTTGGCAAAACTGCTGTTTGAACGCGAATAAGCTTGTGGCGATTTATAACTGGTTCGTCTGTTTTCTTGATAGTTTTGATTGTTTTGAAGCTTGTTCATCAACGCCGCCCCCAACATACCTGCAGCCGCTCCTGCTAGAAGCGTTCCTGCCAAGCCCATTCCACCTGAATCGGTTACTTCAGCGGGACTTTTCATAAGATTAGAGGTACCTGCATCAATTTTGGCTTCTTCCTCTTTAACCAATTTATCCACTTCTGCATCACTTAAAATTCGTTCTGTTCCATTGACGTCTCTTAAGATAACCCGTGTTTTAGCACTTGGAAACTCATCAACAATTTTATACTGCTTATTGGCACTCTCTTCAATCGTAATGGAAGCACCCTCTTTTTGAATACTATCGGCAACACTTGGCTCTGCTGGTTTCTTCTCTTCTGGAGCTTCACCACAACCCTGCATGGTTGCCAACACTAAAGCACCAATACTACCCACCATCGCATAATTTGAAATTTTTCTAATATGTTTGTTCATACAATCGATTCCTTGATTTATTTTATCTGTTTACAAATTATACTTTATAAAAGTAAACAAAAGATTACAACGCTTGTGTTGCGATTTTAGCAATACGTAAAGCAAATGCCGATTTATCTTTAGGCTCTAACCCTTCTGATAACTTTGCCGAATCCAATAAAATCCATGCCATATCAGCAAAAGTTTCACTGTTTTCCAATTTATCAAGCTTTTTAATCATCTCATGATCTGGATTGATTTCTAAAATCAGTGGTGTCTCTGGCATAGGTTGTCCCATTTGTGCAAACATATATGCCATACCTGCCATTGGGTCACTGGCATCTTTGACCACACATGAAGGACTTGACGTTAATCTGGTGGTGGTCTTGACCTCTTTAATCTCTTCACCCAATACTTCTTTGATTTTATCGGTTAAAGATTTAAACTCTTTGCTTATCTCTTCTTTTTCCTCTGCTGTTTTAGAATCAGGAGCATCCATGGTGGTAATGTCTTTGAAACTCCACTCTTTGAATGCACCAATCATTGGTGTTACAATCTCATCTATCTCTTTGTCATCTAAAATAAGCACTTCAACTTCTGCTTTTTTATACGCTTCAAGTAGTGGTGAGTTTCTAAGTACTTTCTCATTTTCGCCAACAATATAATAAATCTCTTTTTTCTCAGAGTTACCACGGCTAATATATTCATCTAACCCTATCATACCCTCTTGGGTTGAACTTTTATACCGTACAATTTCCAACAACAACTCTTTGTTAACATGGTCTTGGAAAATTCCCTCTTTGATTACTTTGTTGTACTGCTTTGTAAAGGCTGATGAATCATCTCCTTTAAGTTTTTTAATCGCTTGTAAAATCTTCTTGGTTGAGTTTTGTTTAATGTTTGCCAAAATTCTGTTCTCTTGAAGAATCTCACGACTGACGTTCAGTGGTAAATCTTCTGAATCAATAATCCCTTTTACAAATCGTAAATAGGTTGGTAACAACTCTTTGTCACTGTCCGTAATAAAGACACGTTTCACATAAAGTTTTACCCCACTTTGATAATCAGCTCGGTACATGTCCATTGGGGCTGTTTTAGGAATATAAAAAAGTGTTGTAAACTCTTGACCACCTTCGACTTTGTTATGTAAGTAGGTTAAGGGTTCATTATCTCCATGAGCAAATGATTTGTAAAACTCTACATAATCCTCTTTTTTAAGCTCTGTTTTTGACAATGTCCAAAGTGCTGTAGCAGCGTTGACCTGTTCAGATTTTTTAACCTTTTTGGTAACTTTGTCATCATCTTTCCCTGTGGTCTCATCTTCACTAAAGTGCATCATAATAGGGTAAGCAATGTGGTTAGAGTACTTTTTAACAATCTCTTCTACTCTCCATTTACTTAAAAACTCTTTTTCATCATCATTGAGTTTAATGTAAACAATGGTTCCATGCTCTTCTTTGGTTACAGGCTTAATCTCAAACTCACCTGTTCCATCCGTGCTAAACATATAGGCTTGTTCTTCACCTGCTTTTTTAGTAATTACATCCACTTTAGATGAAACCATAAAGACTGAATAAAATCCTACTCCAAATTGACCAATTAAGTTAGAATCTTTTTTTGCATCTCCTGTAAGACTCTCGACAAATGACTTGGTTCCAGATTTGGCAATGGTTCCAAGGTTGTTCATTAAATCTTCTTCGTTCATCCCTAAACCATTATCGGCAATGGTTAATGTTCCATCCACTTCATCTATATTAATATTGATTTTACCAACCCAGTTCTCTTCTTTAAACTTCTCATCGGTTAATTGTATATAATTAAATCTGTCTATTGCATCACTTGCATTGGAAACCAACTCTCGTATAAAAATCTCTTTATTTGAATAGAGTGAATGGGTCATTAGTTTTAAGAGTTGACCAATCTCTGTTTGAAACTGATGTTTAGCCATCGTGTTTGTTCCTTTATGTCTAAAATATTTTTGGGCATTATAATATATTTTTGGTAAAGTTTCAAGAATTTTAGTCAATTAGCTAAATATACTTTAGTCTATATTACTAAAGTATATTCATTTTAAAATAAAACTTTGAATCTTTTTTAAATATTCTTTTTTTTAACATAGTTTTTACTATAATGATGTTTATATTTTTTTATGTGGGAATTAATTTTATGAAGTTAAACTTTAACACTATTATAACACGAAGTGTTGGCTCCCTTCTCAGTGTCATTATTCTATCAACATCAGCCATTTCACAAGATGCAAATATCTTAGCCTATATTGACCGTGGTATTAAATACTATCCTAAATATGTTCAAAAGGGATTGGTCAAATATGGTAAAGCCAGTTGGTATGGTAAACAATTTCATGGTAGAGCAACCTCTAATGGTGAACGATACAATATGTATGAGATGACAGCCGCACACAGAACGTATGCCATGAATACCATTTTAAAAGTGACCAATTTGGTGAATAAAAAATCGGTTAAAGTACGGGTCAATGACCGAGGTCCGTTCTATCATTCACGTTCCATTGACCTCTCTTATGGTGCTGCCAAAAAATTAGGTATGGTTGATAAAGGCGTTGAAAAGATTAAAATCGAAGTACTTTCTAGCCCGAAAAAGGCTCCTGTTTCTCTTGTAACATCGAAATCATCGGTATCTAAAAAAAGTTATAATGTACAACTTGCCTCTTTTTCTAATGAAGAGAATGCACTGAACTTTAAAAAACAATATGCACAAAAAGAAAAAAATATTGCCATTCTTTCAAAAGCCAAAAACAATAAAGAAGTCTATAAAGTTGTTCTACAATTTAACGATAAAGAGAGTGCTAGAAAATTTATACAATCAAAAAAATACAAAGGTTGTTTTTTAGTCTCCTAAAGTTTTTTATTGTATAATTAATTTATGAAACTTATTCAAATAACCAACATTAAACTTATTTTTTTCTTATTGTTAACCTTTTCTACCTACATTTATGCTAGTAATGATTTTGTAGAAATTGGTGTAGCAGGAGAATATCCAAAAGATTTTCATTTAAAACCGACTGCTTCTGGAGAATCTTACAATATGTATGCCCTCACAGCTGGGCATAGAAAACTTCCTTTTAACAGTATTGTAAAGATTACCAACCTCAAAAACAATCTATCTCTTAGTGTTCGAATTAACGACCGTCTATCCAATGATAATAAAGAAGATATTCAACTCTCCTATCAAGCAACACGTCAGCTAAAAATACCTGCCAACCATTTAACGGCTGTTAAAATTGAACTCTTATATACCCAATCAAGTATCAAAGCACCCAAAAGTACTCAGCCAATTGCCTTAGAAATTGCTCCAAAGATTGCTCCAAAAGTTACGAAAGAGAGCAATCAAACGAATGAGACACTTTATTACAAAGTGCAAGTCGCCTCTTTTTATGATGAAAAAAATGCATTAGAGTTTCAAACCACACATCATCTTGAAAGTGACAAAATTAGCATTATAAAAAGAGAAATAGTCGAAGAAAAGAGAACAATTTATAAAATAATCATGGAATTTAAATCATTAGAAAAAGCCCAAAACTTAGTAAACTCCAATAAATTTGCAGGTGCATATCTCTATCCAAACTAATCTCAACGTCATATTTAATCTAAATATTTATACTTTTTAAGTATAATAAATCCATGAAATTACTAAATAAAAAATACTTAACTTTAAGTTTACTATTTCTTTTCATATTTTCAATCTCTTTAAACGCTCAGAACAAATTGGTTCAAGTGGGAAAAGGGAGTTGGTATGGAAAAACTTTTCATGGTAAACGTACAGCTAGTGGTGAGCATTATAATATGTATGAATGTACAGCTGCTCACCCAACACTACCCTTCAATACCATCGTGAAGGTAACCAATCTTCGAAACAATCGTTCAATCAATGTACGAATTAATGACCGAGGTCCCTACCACGGTAAAAGAATCATTGACCTCTCTTATTATGCCGCCAAACAATTGGGTTATGCACGAAAAGGCTTTGCAAAACTAAAAATCAAAGTACTTTCAAAACATTCGAGACACAAAAGAAGATAATTTTAT
>DYMW01000057.1:6017-10114 GCA_020721385.1 Sulfurovum sp.
AGCGTATAAGCAATTTTTTTATCCATTTGCGTTACTCAACTACTTCTTTTTAAAAGAACAAATTTGATTCGCCAACAAATCGGTAATGGTCTCTCTTCGGTTAATGACTTGTGTAATGTTTAAATCTTGAATACTCTCTTCTTGTGAACTGTTTTTAACCGTAACCACTGAATTGATATTGCCTTCAAACGAGTGAATATTTTCACAAATTAAACGTAATTGTTGAGGATTGTTCACTGCTGACACAATGGCGATGGAATCTTTGATGTTAAAATGTTCCAAAACACTCTTTTGTGCTGCATTGGCAAGAAAAATTGATTCTTCTCCCTTTGCAATGGCTTGATCAACCAACTTGACATCGTGTTCTAAAATAACATACAAGATACCATTTTTTTGTAACCGTTGTACCAATTTTTGTCCAACCGGCCCATATCCACACACAATAACATGATTTTTATACCCTGTAGAGACCAATGCACGGTCGCGTAATACCGTAGGTTCCACAAAAAACATATCGGCTAAAAATTTAATGTTTTTCAAGATAAATGGCGTTAAAATCATAGAAAGAACAATGGTTACAATCATAATTTGGTTGGTTTGAATGGAGATAAGTTCATTGCTTCTTGCCAAAGCAAAGATAGCCAATGCAAACTCCCCTACCTGCATCAAGGCTAAAGCACTCTTTAATGCGGAACGATTCTGCATAAAAAACTGCATGGCATCCAACATTACCAAAGCTTTAATGAACATAATGGCAACCAAAAGAGCCAAAATAATAAAACCATAATCCATCACAATACCAATATCTATCTGCATTCCAATGGTCACAAAGAAAATACCCAATAAAATATCTCTAAAAGGTACCAAATCGGCTTCAATTCGGTAACGGTATTTGGTCTCAGCAATGGTCATACCTGCAATAAATGCACCCAAAGAGTACGAGAACCCAAAATGTTCTGCCAATACCGATGCTGCAATCACGGTTAATATCACCGAAGCTAAAAAAATCTCTTCAGAATCAGACGTTGTCACCCAATTAAAAAACCGTTCTATAAAATATTTTCCGATAATAAAAAGGATGATAAACACAACCAAAGCCGAAATTAAAGTATGAATTAAAAGTTCAGAAATAGAAGCATTTTCAGAGGTAAAAATAGAAATCATCAAAAGCATCGGGATAACAGCCAAATCTTGAAAGAGCAAGATACCTAAAGTAACCCGTCCATAACTGGTATGAATGTCCCCATTTTCATTGAGTACTTTTAAAACAATCGCTGTAGAAGAGAGAGAAAGTGCCATACCTACAACAATCGCACTTTTAATATTAATATCAAAAATTGTATGAGCTAAAAAAGTAAAAAGTAATCCCGAGAGTACCACTTGTAAAGTACCGTAAACAAATACCTCTTTTTTCATGGCACGCATGTGGCTAATAGAGAACTCCAAACCAATGGTAAACATTAAAAAGACAATACCAAATTCTGCCAAATGAGACAATGTCTCTTTAGAATGGTCACCAAAATCAAAAAATTGTGTAATGATAAGACCTGTAAAAATATACCCGATAACAGTGGGTATATCAAGTTTTTTCAAAAAGACATTGACCACGGTCGCAATGGCAATGGTAACAATAAGTCCTATTAATAGATGTTCCATTAATTTTCCCTCGTATTTATATTAAGTGTATAAGAAATTTTTATATTTTTTATACGCTAAATATATAGTTTTTAACTTAAGTATAGACGGGAAATTAATCATTCTTATAGTTTAAAAATAATAAAAGTATCAATACTCTACTGAACAATCCCTTTAAATGCCATACGGGTTTGACTGTGTGGCTGAATTAATGGAAAAATGTATTTAATGTGGGTATATTCACTCTCTTTTGCAAGACGTTTAGCCGTGCCAAAAATTACATAAAGCTCTTCGCCTTTTTTAAAACTTTTTCCACCATCTATTGAAAAAAGAATTTCACAAGAACCTTGACAACTAGCACTACCAGCAACATACCTCACACCAAAAGGAATAGGATTATCCACCACCAATTTTTTTCGAGCAATATCTGATTTATTAATAATAGAGTTAACATAGACCAGCTCACTCCCTCGTTGTGCGGTTTGAACTGGAATATATTTTTTACTCTTTTGACTTGCACTGTTAATAATCTCTCGTTCTTGATAGACCGCTTGAGAAAAATTAACACCAGATACGGGTGTATCTGCATGGATAAAACTTCCTAATATCATCAATAATGACACTAATTTTTTCAACATACTAGTTCCTTTTAATTGTAAAATGGTTACTAGTATTAATTGTAACATATTCTTATTGAATAAAGATAAAAATAAGAAACTTACTCCCACTCAATCGTTGCAGGTGGCTTACTACTAATGTCATAAACCACTCTATTTATTCCATCAATCTCATTAATAATTCTTCTACTCATTCCCTCTAAAACATCATGAGGTATATGTGCAAATGTTGCGGTCATACCATCAACAGACTCGACCATACGAATACAAACGGTGTTGTCATAGGTACGGTTATCACCCATAACACCTACCGATTGAACATTTAAAAGTACAGTAAAGGCTTGCCACACTTTATCATAGTAACCAGTCGCTTTTAACTCTTCTTGCATAATGGCATCCGATTCACGAATAAGCCGTAAACCTTCCTCTGTCACTGCTCCCATGGTACGAATGGCAAGTCCTGGTCCAGGGAAAGGGTGACGACCTATCATGTCTTTTGGAAGACCCAATTCAAGCCCCAATTTTCTAACTTCATCTTTAAAAATCTCTCTTAGTGGCTCAACCAATTCAAAGGTCATCCAATCAGGAAGTCCACCCACATTGTGATGTGATTTAATGGTTTTTGAAGGTCCTTTTACAGAAACGGATTCAATAACATCGGTATACAAAGTTCCTTGTGCTAAAAATGCAACATCGGTATGTTTTTTAGCCTCTTTGTCAAATACTTCAATAAACTTTTCACCAATGGCTTTTCGTTTTGTCTCTGGGTCGCTTACACCTGCCAATGCTTCCATAAACTCTTTTTTTGCATCAATAGTAATCAAAGGAATACCTAAAAGTTTAAACATATTTTGAACATCTTCGGCCTCATTTTTACGTAAAAGACCCTGATCTACAAATACACAAATAAGTTGCTCTTTTGGTAACGCTTCATTAAGCATCGCTGCCACTACTGAACTGTCAACCCCACCAGAAACACCACACAATACTTTTTTATCACCAACTTGTGCTTTAATCGATGCAATTTTCTCTTTGGCAAAACCACCCATATTCCAAGTGCTGTCACACTCACAAATATATTTTGCAAAGTTTTTAAGCAATTTTGTTCCCTCTACACTGTGGTGAACTTCTGGGTGAAATTGAAATGCATAAATCTTTCGCTCTTCCGAAGCAATGGCTGCAAAAGGAGAGTTTTCTGATGTTCCAATAACCTCAAAATCAGCTGGAATTTTTTCAGCTCTGTCACCATGGCTCATCCAAACCACTTCATTGGTTGTCATACCTTCAAAAATTTTAGAATCGGTAATGGTCAATTTTGCTTTACCATACTCATGATGATCAGCAGCAACAACTTCACCACCAAAGTGTTGTGTAATCAACTGCATACCATAACAAATTCCCATAATAGGTAAACCCAAATCCCAAATCTCTTCACTAGGTTTATAGGCATCAGGGGCATAAACAGAAGCAGGTCCACCTGATAAAATAATACCCCTAGGTCTACGTGCTTTAATGTCTGCTATATCTTCTCTATAAGGAACAACTTCACAGTAGACCCCACTCTCTCTTAGTTTTCTTGCTATTAATTGCGTATATTGCGAACCGAAGTCGAGGACGAGAATGGGTACTTGTTTCATAGTAATAATTCCTTAATCTGTAGATAATAATTTGATGGGATTATACACTCTTTCCCAAAAAATTACAAACGCTCTTGAGACTATCTAAAGAGCTTCGTACAATCTTTAATAATTGCCCCTGGTATTGTTGCAATGGTCATAAACTCTTCCATTTTTAGCAATGGATACATGACAGAAATATAATATTTTGGTTCTAGTATTTTGGCTT
>DYMW01000002.1:0-16993 GCA_020721385.1 Sulfurovum sp.
TACCTAAAATAAGCTTAAAAGGATACTCTTTAAAATTATAAAACCCACAAAATAGTGCTTTTCTAAAACTTAAATATAGCTTCAAAAAGATATTTCTTTTCTTTAAACCCCCTGTCAAGTATAATACCATCAACAAAAATACGCTACAATACCCCCATGAAAAACCTACACAATGCCCTACTTTTAAAACAACTCTATCAGCTCAAAGCACTTGGTTATACTTATACCAATACGCAACCATTTTCTTATGAAGAACAAAATACTTTAAAGCTACCCAACTCTTTGGTTGCCTTAAAACAACAAGCCATAAATTGTCATCTGTGTGCTTTGAGTAAAAGCCGTAATAAGGTTGTTTTTGGAGAGGGAAATGAACAAGCTTTGGTGATGTTTATTGGTGATGCACCGATTGATTTAGAAGACTCAATGGGACAACCATTTTTAGGTCGTGGGGGTGAAATGCTTACCGCAATGATAGAAAAAGTTTTGAGATTGTCACGACAAGAGGTTTACATTACCAATCTGCTTAAATGCCATCCATTGGCAACCCAAGAGGCTGATGAATCACAAATACATACCTGTAAAGCCTATCTGTTTAAAGAGATAGAGTTAATAAAACCCAAGATTATTGTGACGTTAGGAGAGAAAGCTTACCACTATTTAACCAATGATAAAAGTAATTTAAAAGAGATAAGAGGAACATTGATAAACAAAGAAAATCATACAATTATTCCTACCTATCATCCCAATTTTTTATTAAAAAACCCCTCTTTAAAAAGAGAAGTTTTTATGGACTTACAGAAAGTAAAATCGTTGTTATAACTTAAGAAACCGTTGTAACCATCTCTCCATTTTGAACGTCAAAGGCAACAGATGAGCCTTCGGTTACTTTGTCTTCTAAAATCAATTCAGCAAGTCTGTCTTCTACCTCATCATACAAAGCTCTTTTTAGAGGTCGAGCACCATATACAGGGTCAAAACCAACTTGAGCAATATAGGCTTTAGCCGATGGACTGAGTGAAATGTGTATCTCTCTTTGAGCCAACTTCTTCACAATTCCTGCAAATAGAATATCCACAATGCTCGTAATCGCTTCCAAATTCAGAGGATTAAAAATCACAATGTCATCCAAACGGTTTAAAAACTCTGGTTTAAAATACTTTTTAAGTTCAGTATTTACCGCCTCTTCGCGTTGGGTTCTGTCAGAAAATTGCATAATTTTATCCGATGCAATGTTTGATGTCATAATGATAATAGTGTTTTTAAAATCAATCGTTACCCCTTTATTATCCGTAAGGCGACCATCATCAAGCACTTGTAATAAGGTATTAAACACATCAGGATGGGCTTTTTCTATCTCATCAAAAAGTACCACAGAGTAAGGTTTTCGGCGTACCGCTTCGGTTAATTGTCCACCTTCATCATAACCCACATACCCAGGAGGTGCACCCACCAAACGTGAAGCTGCGTGTTTCTCCATGTACTCACTCATGTCAATTCTTATTAGCGATTTTTCAGAATCAAACAAGAACTTGGCTAAGGTTTTTGCCACCTGTGTTTTACCCACACCTGTAGGTCCTAAGAACATAAATGAACCTATTGGACGATTGGTGTCACTGAGTCCTGCTTTGTTACGTTTAATCGCTCGTGCCACGGCTTTTAACGCTTCATTTTGACCCACCACTTCTTGATTTAAAATGCTCTCTACATTTAAGATTTTATCTTTTTCACTCTGTAGCATTTTATTAACAGGAATACCTGTCCAACGGCTTACAATACTCGCAATCATCTCTTCATCAACCGAGTTTTTAAGCAGTGTTCCCACTTTGGTCATGTTTTTCCAACGTTGTTCAAGTTCACGTAATGCAACCTCTTTGGCAGGAATCTCTCCATGTTTAATCTCGGCTACTTTAGAAAAATCCCCTTCACGTTCTGCCATAGAGGCTTTCACTTTCAACTCTTCAATTTGCGTTTTAATTTTAGCTTGGTCATTAAAGACTGCTTTTTCATTGTCAAATTGACTTTGTAAAGCAATTCTCTCTTCATTTAAGTCAGCCAACTCTTTTTCAATGCTCTCTAATCGTGATGCATTTTTTTCATTGGCTTCCATCAAAAGAGCCTCTTTTTCAACACGCAAAGTAGTCAATGCCCGTTTTGCTTTTGATAAATTGGTTGGCTCACTCTCAATTTGCATCTTTAACTCAGCTGCTGCCTCATCAATAAGGTCAATTGCTTTGTCAGGTAAAAATCGGTCGGTAATGTAACGGTCACTCAATTTGGCAGCAGCCACCAACGCCGAATCTGTAATGGTTACATTGTGGTGTGACTCCAAACGCTCTTTAATTCCCCGTAAAATTTGTAATGCTTCATTAATAGAAGGCTCTTCCACTTTAACAGGTTGAAAACGACGTTGTAAAGCGGTATCTTTTTCAAAATATTTTCGATACTCTTTAAGCGTTGTTGCTCCAATGGTATGCAATTCACCCCGTGCCAAAGCAGGTTTTAGAATGTTGGCGGCATCCATACTACCTTCACTGGCTCCCGCTCCAACAATGGTATGAATCTCATCGATAAACAAGATAATGTTTCCTGCTGATTTTACTTCATCTACCACAGCTTTCAGTCGGTCTTCAAACTCACCACGATATTTTGCTCCTGCAATTAATCGGCTCATATCCAATGAAATAACACGCATATTTTGTAAGCTTAAAGGCACCTCTTTATTTACAATACGTTGAGCCAAACCTTCAACAATCGCTGTTTTACCTGTTCCTGGTTCACCAATTAAAATAGGGTTGTTTTTGGTTTTACGAATCAGAATTTGCATCATACGTTGCACCTCTTCATCTCGTCCTATCACGGGGTCTAGTTCACCATCTAACGCTCTTTTATTTAAATCAATTCCATACTGATCCAATGCTTCTAACGCTTCATCGGCACTTTGTGTATCAATGCTTTTCCCACCACGAATGGACTCTAATGTTTTCTTTAATTCATGCAAATCAATATATTTACTCATGGTTTGAACAATAAAAGGAGCATTGATATTGGCAATAATCCATGTATCCACCGACAAATATTGGTCACCATTTGCCGTCATATTTCCTTCGGCTTGTTGTAGTGAAGCAACCAACTTTTGTGACAAACGAATACTCTCTTTGGTTACACTTGAAACACTGGGTAACTTTTTGGCAGCACTTTTCACCTCTAACTCAATGGCTGCTTTATCAATATTCATTTTATTAAATGCTTGGTGTAAAAGTGAATTGGTATTGGTTAATAATGCCCATAATATATGAATAGGGTCAACTTCTTGATTTTTATTATGTAAAGCTAATGAGACACCTGATTCAATAGACGAACTCATCTGGTGTGTTAATTTTTCTAGTATACTCAATTTTCTTCCTTTTTAAAATTTACTCAACTAAGTTTAGTCTTTTTAATTATACTAAGTTTAGTTCTTAATTGTCAAGGTTATAAATAAGAATTAAAGAACAATCATTTAAGAGAACGATGTTAGGGAACTTTTATCAATTTTGGATAAAATATACATCTTTATATACTACTGATGGGATTAATAATAATTATATGATAAGTAAAAACAAAAAAGCAATACTCCTTGGCTTTATATCTACGATAACTGCCTCACTCATTTTAGCAACAAGTGCTCAGGCTGATAATTCAAAGATGGATGCCGACAGAACATCAGACCTTGAAGCATATTTAGATTTTGTAAGATTCAAAGAAACTGTTATCTCTCAGTATGTCGATGAAATTTCAACAAAAGAGTTTTTTACTTTAGCAAAAAAAGGTGTTTTGGCGAACCTTGATGCCCACTCTTCTTATATGGATGAAGAGGAATTTAAAGAGCTTAGTATTCAAACCAATGGAGAATTTGGTGGATTGGGTATTACGGTAGGTATGAAAGATCATGTTTTAACCGTTATTGCACCCCTAGAAAGTACCCCTGCAGATAAAGCAGGAATTAAAGCTGGTGATATTATTTTAAAAATTAACGATCAAGCCACCTTGGGAATGACCATTGATAAAGCCGTATCGATTATGCGTGGAAAACCAAAAACCGATATTGAATTAACGATTGTCAGAGAAGGTGAAAGTAAACCATTGATTGTTAAAATTGTACGGGATATTATTGAAATTCAATCGGTTTATGGAAAAACCATTGGTGAAGATATTTTATATTTACGGATTACCTCCTTTGATCAAAAAGTAATATCTGGGATGCAAGATACCCTTGAAAAATATGCCAAAAAATATAAAGGAATTATTATTGATTTACGAAACAACCCAGGTGGACTGCTCAATCAAGCCATTGATGTTGTTGATATGTTTGTTGATAAAGGAGCCATTGTTAGCCAAAAAGGACGTATAGCTGAAGAAAATCTTGTCTACAATGCTACGTCAAAAAACACCAATACCAAAACTCCTTTGGTAGTATTGGTTAATGAAGGAAGTGCAAGTGCGAGTGAGATTGTCTCGGGTGCATTACAAGATTATAAACGTGCAGTTATTGTAGGTAAAAAGACATTTGGAAAAGGATCTGTTCAAGTGGTCATGCCAACGAGTGACAGTGAAGCAATGCGTTTGACCATTGCACGATACTATTTACCAAGTGGAAGAACCATTCAAGCAGTTGGTGTAACACCAGATATAGAGGTAGCATTTGGTGAAATCAAAACAGCTGAAGAGGGTATCTCTATTACTGAAAAAGATTTACACAAACACCTTGAAAGTGAATTGGAAAAAGTGGATGGCAAACGCCTTAAAGATGAGAAAAAAGAAGACAAAACCATTATTACAGAAGAGGAAATTTATAAAGATTCTCAACTAAAAAGTGGTATTGACATTCTTAAAGCATTAATGATTACAAAAAACAAATAAGGACAGAATAGATGGAAAAAAAAGCGTTACTCTACGAAGGTAAAGCAAAAAAAATTTGGTATACAGAAGATGAAACTCTTTTGATTTCTGAATTTAAAGATGATTTAACTGCTTTTAATGGAGAGAAAAAGTCAAGTGAAGAGGGCAAAGGTGCCCTAAACAACAAGATTTCAACAGAACTTTTTAAAATGCTTAACAAAAAGGGAATTCCTACACACTTTGTATCAATGATTGATGACAATCACATGCTTCATAAAAAAGCAAATGTTATCTTAATTGAAGTCATTGTAAGAAACATTGCCACAGGAAGTTTGAGTAAAAATCTTGGTATTGAAAATGGGAAAGTTCTTCCATTTACTTTGGTTGAATTTGACTATAAAAATGATGCCCTTGGTGATCCAAAACTCAACGACCAACACTGTCTTATTTTAGAATTGGTTAAAAATACCGATGAATTAGACTATATTCGATACATGGCAAGAAGAATCAACACCATCCTTCAAGCATTCTATGCAAGTAGAGAATTAACCTTAGTGGATTTTAAACTTGAATTTGGTAGAGACCTAGATGGAAACATTATTCTTATCGATGAATTAAGCCCTGACAACTTTAGACTTTGGGATGCAAATTCGGGAGAGAGCATGGACAAAGATAGATTTAGAAAAGGTTTAGGTGGTCTTAAAGTGGCGTATGAAGAAGTATTAAACAGAATATTAGGAGATGTAAAATAATGACAGCAATTGTAAATGTGTTTTTAAAAAATGGTGTACTCGATCCTCAAGGAAAAGCGATTCATCATGCCCTTGATGCCATGAATTTTGAAGGTGTTGAAGATGTTCGTATGGGTAAACAAATCGTTTTAAAACTTCATAGTACCAACAAAGAAGAGGCGTTAAAAGAGGTTGAAAAAATGGCTGAAGAGATTTTGGCAAATACTGTTATTGAAGATTATACCATCGAGTTAATATAATGAAACATGTAGCTATCTTACAATTTCCAGGAACAAACTGTGATTTAGATACCAAATATGCTTTTGAAAAGTTGGGATGTAGCACAACTGTTGTATGGCATAAAGAGAAAACACTTCCCCAAAACACTGACTTAGTAGTCGTGCCAGGTGGATTTTCTTATGGTGATTATTTACGTTCTGGTGCCATTGCTAAATTCTCTCCCATTATGGAAGCTGTAAAAATTTATGCCAATGATGGAGGAAAAGTTTTAGGAATTTGCAATGGTTTCCAAATTTTAACCGAAGCAGGACTTTTACCAGGAGCTTTAAAACGTAATATTGGATTGCATTTTATCTCTAAATTTCAAACTTTAAAAGTGGTAAACAACAACAATGATTTTTTACAAAAATGTCATAAAGATGAAATTCTTAACATTCCAATTGCCCATGCAGATGGTAACTACTATATTGATGAAGAAGGATACAAAGCCTTAGAAGCCAATGACCAAATTTTGGTACGTTATGCCAATGAAGTTGGTGAACCCATGGTTGTCAATGGTTCAGTGACCTCTATTGCTGGTATTTGTAATAAAAATAAAAATGTATTCGGACTCATGCCTCATCCTGAACGTGCGTTGGAACTTATTTTAGGCTCACAGGATGGTGTCAAAATGTTAGAGGGACTTATCGCCTAATGTTCAACCTAAAATCATATACTTTATTGGTTGGTTTTTTTCTTCTACTTATAACAACCCTCCATGCGGATAATGTGGAATACAGTTATGTTCCTAAAAAAGTATATGAAAAACAGGTTTTTCCAATTAGCTTTTTAACCACCAACCGTGAAAAAGATGATGATATCTCTTTTACTTTTGAGGGGTCAAAACAACCTATTTTAGAAAAACCTGTTATTATTCGTAATGGTGCAAAAACCTTCCATACTTTCTATTTTAAAACCACCCAAAAAGTCTTTCAAATTCCAGAAGTTCATATCAATTTCAATGGTACAGAAGAGGTTTTAGCAGGGGTAAATATTCCTGTTCAAAAACTTCTCAACAGAGAGAATTTTTCAGGGGTTATTGCATCAGGGCTTAAAATAAAAAGTTATCAATCCTCTATTTATGATGAACACACCAATCTTATTGCCATTGCAATTGAAGCTTACGATGCCAATTTAGAAGACATCTATATGCCTCAAGCAATGAAAGATGGTGTTGAAAATGAGCAACGTGAAGGGTCAAGAATGGAGATTAACTACTATATTGTATTGCCTTCCACACAAAAAGATTTAACTTTCTCTTACTTTGATACCATTAAAGAAACCTTTGTTGAACAAACCATTCCCATTATTATTCAAGATGGAGAAGTAGCTGCACAAACCGATTTGAACCCAAAAGATGACAGTTTTGAGGCACTTAAAAAATATGCACTAATTACTTTAACAGCACTTTTTTTACTGCTTTTTCTTTGGAAAAAAGATTTCTTCTATTTGATTATGGGAGTTGTGGCATCGGGTGTTCTTTTAACTTTTTATACGCCAATCTCAACTGTTTGTGTTAAAGAAGGCTCCCCCCTCTATATTGTACCAACAGCCAACAGTACGACCAGTATCCATATTGACCAAAGATTTACAACCACCAAACTCGGTGAGCGTAATGACTTTATAAAAATAGAATACAAAAATGGCATGGTAGGATGGATAAAACATGAAGATATTTGTGACAATTAGATTTTACTATGGTGCAGGTATCATCTCTTTGGTTGCCGCAGGAATGATGGTTCCACTAATGATGGTTTTAAAAAAACATCGTAATGCCATTCTTCATCATTTCAATAAATTGATTATTTTTTTGTTGGGTGCTAAAATAGAAACCCATGGAACACGTGACAACAGTGCCGATATGTTTGTGATGAACCATCAAGGGATTATTGATATTATTGCGATGGAAGCAGCCCAAAATACCAACTTACGTTGGGTGGCTAAAAAACAACTTTTTGATGCCCCATGGTTTGGATACCTTTTAAAACTTCCCAATATGATACAAGTCGACCGAGAGAACAAGTCGGGTCTTATTAAGCTGATTCGTGATGCCAAGGAGACACAAACCCAAACAGGAAGAGTCATCGCCATTTTTCCAGAAGGCACACGCACCGACAAACAAGACCTGCTTTCATTTAAAGCAGGTACACGTATTGTTGCTGAAAAGCTTCAATTGCGTATTCAACCTATTGTGATTACCAACAGTAAACAACTGCTCAATGAACACAACAAAACAGCTCATTCTGCCACTGTACATATTAATTATCTCGATACTTTTCAGGTCGATGGAAATAATAAAGAGTGGTACAAACAACTTGAATCCACCATGCAGATGGTTATAGATGAAGAGTACAATACCTATAAAAGACAGAGATAACATGAATTACGAAACACTACTAGACAATACCTCAACCACCGATACACCTCTACGAGATGAAGTAGAAAAACAGATACGTAAGCTTATTAAACCGTTAAAATCCGAAGAGCAATTGCATGAAATACTCAAAGTAAAACTGACAAAAAAAGAATTTAAGATTTTAAATAATTGGGCAAAAAATGAAGTTTTAGCAGATTTACTCATGAAACTCAATATTGATGAAGAACGATATGGCGTTATTGCCTCAACCCTCATCAAAAAACTCAATCAAGAGAAGTTGAAACAACTTATCATGATTAACTAACGAGGGTTTACCCCTCGATATAATTTTTAAGCTTACGCCCCACTCTTGGATGTTTTAATTTTTTAATCGCAGATGATTCAATTTGTCGTACACGTTCACGCGTAACATTCAACTCTCTTCCAATCTCTTCTAGTGTTCTATCACTCTCATCCTCAAGAAGCCCAAAACGCATTCTGATAACTGCTTTTTCTCGCTCATTAAGTTGGTCAAGTACTTCATTAATCTGATTGTTTAAATCATCTTTAAGTACCGCTTCTGATGGGCTAATGGTCGTTTTGTCTTCAATAAAATCTCCAAATCTTCCATCATCTTCATCACCAACAGGCGTCTCAAGACTTACAGGTTCTTTGGTAATTTTAATAACATTTTTTACCTTGTCTACAGAGAGACCTACTTCTTTTGCAATGGTATCCAAATCTGGTTCTCTACCTGTCTCTTGAAGATTTTTACGAATAATTTTATTGATTCGATTAATGGTTTCAATCATGTGAATTGGAATTCTAATGGTTCGTGCTTGATCCGCAATCGCTCTTGAAATGGCTTGACGAATCCACCATGTTGCATAGGTAGAAAATTTGTACCCTTTTTGATACTCAAATTTATCAACCGCTTTCATTAGACCAATATTCCCCTCTTGAATAAGGTCAAGAAATGGTAAACCACGGTTGGTATAACGTTTTGCAATCGAGACCACCAATCGAAGGTTTGACTTTGCCATTCTGGTTTTTGCTACTTCACTTTTGGCTTTACCACGACGAATTTGACCCAAAATTTCAGCCAATTTTTCAGGATCAAGATCAAAACTGTCTTTACTTGCCTCTTTGGTTTCAAAAAGTTTTTTAATCTCAACATAGGTACTTACCATTGTTGTTTCAGGAACTGCATCGGTAATATCATCTTTATCCATAGATAAAATATTACCCAAAATCTCTGCATGATTCTCTTGAAGTGTTTCATTAAAAAGTGGTAATTTATACTCCAATCTTTTTAACTCTTTTTCGAAACCATCATCACTTTTTAGTGCTGTCTCCATTGCCTTAACCAATTCGTTAATAAGCTTTGAAGTTGGTCCTAAGTCAATCAACGCCAATTTTACTTGTTGTTTCTTAAATGCCACTTTCATGTGTTCATGAAGTTTTTTCTCTTCTTCAATATCCATTTCGATAAGGACATCCAACTCTTCACGACTTTTTAACCAATCTTTTTTTGCTTTATCCAATGTCTTAAAGCTATAGACCACTTGCTGAACACGCTTATCAATACTTTTTTCAATAACTACTTTTTCTGTAATATTGTCATCATCATCAATATCATCATCACCATCCGTATTGTCGTCATCGTCGCTCTCTTTTTCATCTTCAAAACTTTTAAACAGCTCTTTTACACGACGTTCACGATTGAGTAATGGCTCTTTATAATTAATAATGTAATCAATAAGATACGGTACTGAACAAATTGCATCTAAAATAATATCTTCACCTGCTTCAATCTCACGGCTTAAATAAATCTCTTCATCTTTGGTTAAAAGGGGTATTTTGCCCATCTCTCGAAGATACATACGTACAGGACTGTCCGAACGACTCCATTCTAAAAGCTCTTTCTCTTTTAAAAAATCAAAATCTTCAACTATGTTGTCTTCTGCTTGTTTTTCTCGTGCTATAACATGTCTCTTTTTTTCTAAATCGGAAAGATATTTTGCATATTCAGAAGAAGAAACAATATCTACTTTTGTATCGATTAATAATTTTAATATTTTTCTTGATTGTACTAGAGTGGGTTGTTTGTCAAACTCTTTTGCTAGGTTTTCAAAAGTGATAACATCACCTTTTTTGTAGGTTTTAAAAATTTCATCTAATCTTTTATTAATATCTTTGGTAGCCAAGAGAAGTCCTTGTTGAAAATTGTGATACAATTGTGCAATCGTAGATGTGGATTATACCGAAATTTTTCATAAAACTTCTTAAAATCTTTATAAGAACCGATTTATTGGGATTTAAAAGAGATTAATTCACAATGCTCTCTTTTCCATTTTCCAATTTTATCACCACATCATTGGGTTGACGCAGTGCAAACATTGTGGAATGGTCTACATCTGTATACAAACCTCTTAAAGCTCGATTAATCATCTCATGAGCTACCACAATAACAATTTTTTCATTCCCAATACGCTCTAACCAAGAATATAGACGTGCAAAAACCATCTTGTAAGACTCTCCACCTTCAATTCTGTATGACCATTTATCTGCTTCTCGCTTAGCAAATTCCAAAGCATAATACATTTGACACTCGGCTTTCGTTTTACCTTCTAAAATACCATAATGAAGCTCTTGTAGATTCTCTTCAAAAATCACTCTATCCTTATCAATTCCCAATGTTTCACACAATATTAAGGTACTCGCTTTGGCTCGTCCCAAAGGCGAAGAGAAAATTTTAATAGAAGCATCATCTACGTTAAAATGTTTAGCAACTGTTAAAGCATTCATTTTTGCCTCTTCTTTTCCTTTTGGAGTTAAAGGAGAATCCAATTGTCCTTGATAACGTGATTCTAAATTCCACTCAGTTTGACCATGACGTAGAAGTATAATTGTAGGATAAGACATGGTTATTTTTTCCGTGTTAAATGTTCCATACCATACCAAATAGCTCCAAGAAGTGAAAAAACAACCACAAAAGGAACCCAAGGATAAGCTTTAAATGACTCAAAGAGTGCTTGAATCGTTCCTCCTGCATAAAAAGCACTTAACATAATGACCAGCACAAAAAATATAGAGGCAAAAATATTATAAAAACCAAACTTTTTAAAATCATACCGTGAGAGTGCCATTGAAATAGGAACAAGCGTTTTTACCCCATAAATAAATTTTTGGATAAAGATTGCCCAAACGCCATATTTACGTAAAATCAATGTGGAAAGTGCTACTTTTCGTTTATGCTTTTCAAAATAAGATTTAATCTCATTTCGATGATACTTGCCCATATAAAAAAGCATCATATCCCCACTGTAGTTAAAGACAATCGCGATTAATAACGATACCATCAAATTCATTTCACCCATAAACGACAAAACACCTGCGGCAGCTACCACAACCAGTGAACCCCCAAAAGAGAAAAATGCTAAAGCCAAATAACCCCACGTGCTTAACGATGTTAATGTATCTTCCAAAAATAACCTTTAATTTTTTTAAAAGATTATAGTATGATTTCTTTAAAAATCAGGCTTTCAGATGACGCAAACCCTACTCTCTATTATTTTTGTCTATCTCTTTATATTTTTAGGGTATCTTGCCAAACGCATCTTTAAAGAGCAGATGGACAGTAAAACCCTCACCCTATTTTCGGTCTATTTTCTTCAAGGTTTTGTAACGGTTTGGGGATTTTCAACGGCGACTTTATCCTCCGAACATATTTTAGTACCTCTCTACTATCTTGCCATGATTGCACTGGTTTTAGTACCTGTATTGCTAATAGCCAAAAAACTTTTTACAGACCCCAAAGAACGCGCCATCTTCTCCATTGCTGGTTTTGTGGGAAATACTGGAAATATTGGTATTCCATTAGGCATTGCCCTCTTTGGAATGGAATCGGTTATCTACACCACGCTGATTAATATTGCCAATGTTTTTGTGGTCTATATCTTAGGTGTCTACATCTATTCACGAGGCTCTTTCTCCATTAAAAAATCGCTTTTCAATATTGTCAAAATACCCATTATTCCCGCTTCTATGGTTGCCATTATTATCAATATTAACCATATTGCCATTCCTCCTCAAATTCAAGAGGTATTTAAAATGGGGGCGTATGCAGGAATTGTTCTACAGCTTTTTTTACTCGGTACATTTCTTTATGGTATCAAACTCACAACCCTTAAAAAATCGCTTTTTATTGGTGTTATGTCGCAAAAATTCATCATTATTCCACTGGCTACCGCACTACTTTTAAGCATGACCAATCTCTCACTTTATGTTCAAGGCATTCTATTTATGGAGATGATGGTTCCCTTGGCTATTGCCAACATCAACTTGGCTTCTCTTTATGATTGTCGCCCCCAAGAGACCACTGTGCTGATACTCTTAAGTACGTTAATTTTTATTCCCATACTCTTTTTGTTGTCATTTATTGTTTCAAACCACTATTTAATCTAAACATCTACGCGATTTTCTTTTTTAATTCTCTTTGCCCACATATCCCCTTGACTAAAGATGCTCCATGACCATTTTAGCCACTTAATGAGTGAGAAGGCTATCCAAATAGACCACAACAACATTAACGCTCTATAGTACCAAATAGAGAAACTAATCACCGTTGGTTCGGGAAGATTACTTACTATTCGGTCACTGTACCAATTTAGCGTATGACCATACGAATTATTGCCTGTTATTATCATGTCGGGACTTCCCAATAATCCGATGGATACAGCACTCACTATTGTACCCAATGCAATGAAGGTTAAAATCACCAGTCCAATTTGGGTTAAATTTCGTCTCCAACCTATTAATGCGTCGCCTTTGTATTCTCTAAATCGTAGTGCAAATATCCAAATCACAACAGGAAGCATAATCATAATACTTGTCGTACTTACCCCCACACCTAACAATAACCAATCTCTTGTTTTCAGAGGACTTCCTTTGATTTTCCCTAAAATAATCGCAAAGAGCAACATCGACAACAAGACACCCCACAACAATACAGCAGGACCTACCGTTGGACCACTTGTCCAAAGTATCCATCGGTTATCGGGTAAATTTAAAGTAATGCTGTTGTTCACACTCTCTTTGGCTAAGTCAATCATAGGGAAAAGATAATTAACATTTGTACCTATCTCTTCTCGCCATGAAAGTTTAATATTTTGGGCTTTTGCTTGTAATGGTAAAGATACTTTTTCATTATTCATCTGCAAATAGTGTGCTGTTCCATCTATTGTGGTTGATTTTAACTCGGCAACATTTTTTAAAGAAAGTGTATATTGCCCTGCTTGTGAACTTTTCACCTTTAAATCCAAAGTCATGTCACGGTATCGTGCCGACTGCATAATGTCAAGACTGCTCGACTCTATGGTCAAACTTTCACCTTTAACCGCTTTTGCTTTTTCAAGGGTTACATTAAGCTCTTCATTTTTCCAAGGTTTAAAGCGAGGCATCAAGAGTTCCCCCACTTTTACCTGCTCAATGGGTTCTACTCCTTGATAGGTCATGTCCCAAATCGAAGCGATGTCCATCTGCCATGTCTCCATAATTTGCTCTTTTGAACTTCCTTTTAAGTGCAATGTTTTGATTATTGGTAACGAAGAGTGCCAATGATAGGAATTTTTTGAGTTTTGTAGATGCAATACTGCTTGTCTATTGGCAACCTCTATCTCTTTGTCTAAAATGGACTCATTTTCTAAAAGGTCATACAATAGTGTATAGGGTTTGTCTATCTCATTGAGTAACTTCACATCGGTATCAACATACCAACGTAAACCAAAATAAAAAGTACGCTCCACTTCAATAAAAGGTTCTATCTTACTCTGCTCTTTCTCTTTGGCTTGACCCAACTTTTCATTGAGATTCATCACTTCTATATAGCTCTTATTGTCACTGTTTACCCTCCATAAATCACCCTTTACCACAGCTTTCACATTATGTAGGGGCAAAAGAGATGACAACATCAACTGATTCTCGCCTTTAATCGTTCCACTCAAAACCACTTGATGCACCCCTTTTGAAAGCATCAACCAAAGATGTCCTTCACTGTCAAGATGTAGATTGACCTCTTTACTTCCATCGACCATTACACTTTGTGGTAGCCAAATATAACGATTGCCCAAAACAGGAACGGCCACATTGGCCCCTGCTGAGATATTCATCGTCATTATTAATGTATCATCGGTTATTGCTATGTCAACCTTCTCTATTTCAGCACAATGAGGCAAACAAGTAGGAGATTGGGTCAATTTCTCTTTTAACTCTTGAAGCAGTTGCTCTGAAGGCATGGTATTGGCTTTCAGTGTAGGCGGTGAAAAAGCCAATAAACAGAATAACAAGAGTGCTTTTGTAACTTCTGTTGGCATAAGATTTTTTTTCAAATTTGGCATTATGCCACCTGCAAACTCTCTTAAAAACATCATAAGTAAAAAGAGCATTCCTACCACATTTAAAATTTTTAATACTTTGTTCAATATAAGAGAAATAAGCCACAATGTTAACGTTTCATCTTTTTTTACCCCACTCTGCCATGAAAATTCATAACTACGCCATTGCCATTGTGGAATACCCACACCTGTTTGTACCACCGCATTGGGGTCAATTCTATTTTGCATGATTTTATCCGATTTAAAAGATTGTTGAGCCATATTACTTTGATCTACATTTGCCAACTCCTCTTGGTATATCTCTTTTTGCACATAGGATGGAACTATTTTAGCACGACTCATAGGCATACTAATTGGAGCGTTAGAAGCGTAGCCATAATCAACACGGTTATCATGTGTCTCTAATTGTGGATAGAGTGCGGTGCGTATCTCATACACACTAAAGGTCAACACTTGTAACAGGGTCATTGCCACGATAAACGCCATAACGATTTTTAAAAATTTTTGTAAACGCCCTTGTGGCAATACACGAAGCAGTGCCACCATTCCAACAATAAAAAGCCATATAATCGTAGGAGCATTCTCTTCATGCCACAGTAAAACAAGAAACAATGTCGCAGGAATAGCCCACTTTAAACCATACATCTGATAGATGGCTATCACGAGTAACAGCACCAAAAACAAATCCATTAAATCCCATTGATCAAGCCATGCGGTGGTTTTATTGTCACTGCCAAATACAGCAAAAAGTCGCCAACCTGCAGGGAGATGGAGCGTGGTGTTCACACTGTTAAACTTCTCATCCCAACCATTGGCAGGAATAAATGATATATCTCCCTCGTATCTGCTTGATGCTTTAATGTTTAAATGCTCTTCTCGTAGCTCAACCCCTTTTTGAGTGGTGTTACTCAGCATGGTAATGAGTGTGGGTTGATTGTTAATAGAGACCGAAGCCAAATCCAAAAGATTGGTTGATTCAAGTCGTCTTACTTGAGCAATGCTTCCACTAATGGTGTCATTTAACGTATACCCTTTCCCCTCAAAATCCAACCACATCTCTCGGTTTAACGTTAGCTCATTTTTCTGCTGTTGCTTGGCACTTTTATAAAGCTCTTTAATGATTAAGCCTTTATCCTCTTCTATCAAATAGGCTTGAAGAGTTTTCCACTCATTGGGCAATGAGGTTTGTGATGGGTCAATCGAAACAGCTCCCTCAACCTCAATGGTTCGATAATCCGAATCGGTTTGCAGTGTCCAAACTTCTTGATTTTCATAGGCAAACGCATACTTTGGTTTTTCAAGTTTGGTAATATTATTGGGGTTATACGACTCTATTTTAACTGTCGACTCTCCTGCTTTGATTTCAACTTCCAACTTTTTATCTTCATTAATGGTTGCATTCAAAGAACTTTTAACCGAAATGGGTAAAAACCCCTCCAACATAATGCCATCTAAAACCACTGAACGCATTTTTCCTGATGCACTCAAATGTAGATATGTCTCCATTTTTATCGGATGCCCATCGATAATTTTACGATAGAGTGAAACGGCTAATGTTCCTTTTTTAGAACCTTCATCGGCACTCTTATCAAGCCAAAGTCTTGAATTTTGGTCAACCTTGGCAAGAGGTACTTTTTCGTTATTTTTATACAAATTGACCAATGCTATATTTTCAGGAATTTGCAAATAGTTTAAATTTTTTTTCCATGGGATTGACCCTTGTATCTGATGCACACCTTTACTAACAACAACCACTGTTTGAACATCAGCACCAAGTACAATCGCTTTTTTCCCATCTACCAAAACATTGGTTACCCAACTTTGATTGGCGGTGGGTAGTGCTATTTGGCTCTTCTCTTTAAAGGAAGTTACGGTCATGTTAAAATCCAACCTATCTCCATTGAGCGATACGGTCAACCTACTTTCCCAATTACAAACAGGCTCATTGGTTTGATAATCAATAGGGCAATCTCGCTCTTTGAGGTCATCTAAAACCCAAGATTTCCACTCCATAAGCGAGGGGGGAATTTGACTCTCTTCTAAAGCAAACAGTGAGGGGGTAGTAAAAATAAAAAGATAAAAAAGGATAAGAAGACGAAAGTATTTTAACACAAGAGCAACCTTTTGATAGAATATAAATATGTTTAATTATATTCTATCAAATTACTATTAATTACCCCTAATCTAAAGCTCCATCACCAGACGAAACCCTACAAAATAATTACGCCCTGCCGAGCCATAATTGATGCGTACCGAACAACGACAATTTTCAGCCGTGGCATTCCATGAACCACCACGCAGTACGCGTCCTTTTCCACTGTCTACTTTACACGCCGAACCATCGGTTGGGGTAT
>DYMW01000002.1:17093-37606 GCA_020721385.1 Sulfurovum sp.
TTGGGAGTTTTATAAAATTGTTGTTTGGCATTTTTTTCCTTTTTTACCTATCATTTCCTATCATTTCCTATCCTTCAAACGCCTCTTTTAAAACCAACTGCATCAATCTTTTGGTCTATAAAATAAAGAAATGGGCAAATTGTAAGTGGTTCAGATTGTTGTCACAAGAAGAGAAAGAAGAATGAGCAGAGTTAAATGGTAACTCTGCTAAAAATATTAAAGTTGTGGACCTGCTGATGAATAGTCAAACTCTGAACCATTATCATTATAACGGTTGAAGTTTTCAACAAACATACCTGCCAATTTTCTTAATGATGCATCATACTCTTCTTTATTTCCCCAAGTATTTCTTGGATTTAGAATCGCATTGTCATTGATACCTGCAAGGGTTTTTGGAATTTGAAGATTAAACAATGGTAATATATCAAACTCGACGGTATTAATAGAACCATTAAGAATCCCATTAATACACGCTCTGGTATCTTTAATGCTCATTCTTGAACCAACTCCATAAGCACCACCTGTCCAACCTGTGTTGACCAAATAAACATTTACCCCATGTTCATCAATCTTGTCTCCTAATAATTTGGCATACTTGGTTGGATGCAATGGTAAAAAAGCTTCACCAAAACAAGCTGAGAACGTTGCTTGTGGTTCTTTAACACCACGCTCTGTACCTGCAACTTTAGCCGTATATCCACTTAAGAAATAATACATGGCTTGTTCTTTTGTTAACTTAGAGACAGGAGGTAAAACCCCAAAAGCATCCGCAGTTAAGAAGATAATATTGTTTGGATGTCCTGCTTGTAAATTCTCTTTGTGATTGGCTATATGTTCAATAGGATAGGAAACTCTGGTATTTTCTGTTTTTGTTTTATCATCATAATCAACATCACCATTTTCATCATAAACCACATTTTCTAAAAGAGCATCTTTTTTAATTGCTGCAAAAATTTCTGGTTCACTTTTTGGGTCAAGATTAATTACTTTTGCGTAACATCCACCTTCAAAGTTAAAGACACCATTATTGTCCCAACCATGCTCATCATCACCAATCAATGCTCTTTCAGGATCGGTTGAAAGGGTTGTTTTACCTGTTCCTGAAAGTCCAAAGAAAAGACATACATCTTGATTTTTACCAACATTGGCTGAACAGTGCATAGCAAGTTTACCCTCTAGTGGTAACCAATAGTTCATCATAGAGAAAATACCTTTTTTCATCTCTCCACCATACCATGTCCCACCAATAATACAAATATTCTCTTCCACATTAAAACAGACATAAACTTCAGAATGTAATCCCTGCTCTTTATAATCTGGATTGGAGGTTTTACACGCATTATAAACCACAAAATCTGGTTCAAATGTTTCTAACTCCTCTTCTGTTGGACGAATAAACATATTTTTAACAAAATGGGCTTGCCATGCAACTTCTGAAATAAAACGAATTGATCTTCTACTCTCAACACTTGCTCCAGCATAGACATCCATGACATAAATATTTTTGCCTGAAAGTTCTTCTTTGGTTAAAATATACAGCGTTTCAAATATTTCTTTATCAATTTTATGATTGACATCACCCCAAAAAATATTTTGATTTGATGGAGATTGATCGACAAAATATTTATCTTTAGGACTTCTACCAGTAAAAATACCAGTATCACACATTGCTGTTCCAGTTGATGAGATTTTACACTCACTTTTATTAACCTCATGTGCTTGAAGTTCATCATAGCTTAGATTGTAGTAAACTTTCCCAATGTTTTCAAGTCCTAATTTGTCAAGACCATTTGGTGTACGGCTGCTCATCTCATCTACCTTTTTGTTTTTATAATGTTAAATTTTGCTAACTTTTCCCTAACATACCAATTATTAAAGAACAAAAATATAGCAAATAAAATGAGATATTTATCATCTCATTTTATTGACCATATTTCACACTTAACCCATCTATTCAATAGATAAAATTATACTATTGAATAGATATTAATCAACTTATTTAAAAATTGAGAGTAAAACACCCGCTGCAACAGCTGATCCAATAACCCCTGCCACGTTTGGTCCCATAGCATGCATCAATAAGATGTTACCTGGTTTGGCTTCTGAACCAACCTTACTAACCACCCTTGCTGACATTGGTACGGCAGAAACTCCTGCTGCTCCAATTAATGGATTGATAGGCTCATCTGAAAACTTATTCATGATTTTTGCCATAATAACACCTGCTGCGGTACCTGCTGAAAAGGCAAGTAATCCGATAATCATAATCCCCATGGTCTCTAAAACCAAGAATTTATCGGCTGCCAATTTTGAACCAACACCCATTCCCAAGAAGATTGTAACAACGTTAATTAATGCATTTTGCATGGTATCGCTCAATCTGTCAATTACTCCTGACTCTTTTGCAAAGTTACCAAATGCAAACGCACCAATTAATGGTGTAGATTCTGGTAAAACCAAAATAGAAAGCACAAGTACAAGAATAGGGAAAATAAGTTTCTCTAGTCTATGTACAGGTCTTAATGTTTTCATCACAATTCTACGCTCTTCTTTTGTGGTTAATGCTTTCATAATTGGAGGCTGAATAACAGGTACGAGTGCCATATATGAGTAAGCAGCAACGGCAATGGCTCCCAACATTTCTGGTGCCAATCTGTTTGCAATAAAAATAGAAGTTGGACCATCAGCCCCACCAATAATAGAAATCGCAGAAGCACTTTGAAGGTCAAACCCAATCATAACTGCTCCAACCAATGAACCAAAAATACCAAATTGAGCAGCTCCACCAAGTAGTGCTGTTTTAGGGTTTGCTAAAAGTGGACCAAAATCTGTCATGGCTCCAACACCCATAAAAATCAATAAGGGAAAAAACTCATTGGCAATACCCATGTTGTAGATAATACCCAACATTCCATGCTCTCCACCCATATTTGCCAAAGGAATATTGGCAAGTAATCCACCAAAAGCAATAGGAATTAAAAGCAATGGTTCAAAACCTTTAGCAATTGCCAAATAGAAGAGTAAAAAAACAATCAAAATCATAATAATACGACCCAAAGATGATTGAAACCAATTCAACTCTGTTTCATAAGCTGAACCTCTTGGATCTGCTGTTGTTTCACCATCATGTGTGTCTAAAAGGGCATTAATACCTGTTGTTTGCCAAAAACTACTCGCCAATTCAGAAAGGCTTTTAGGTTCATATACTCTTTTGGTGCTACTCTCTTCTGTTGCAACCGATGTTGTATCCTGATGCTCTGTTGCATAAGACATGGATGTCATTGCAACCATAGCAAAGAGCAAAGAGATAAAAATCTGTTTAATTTTCATACCTTACTCCATTGTGGCAAGAAGCTGACCATCAATAACCATATCATTGACCTTAACATCAATCGATTTAATCACACCTGCTCTCTCTGCTACAATATCAATTTCCATTTTCATTGCTTCAAGAATCATAATCTGCTCACCTTCATGTACACTCTCACCTGGAACTTTTAAAATTTTCCATACACTTCCTGGTGTTTGAGAATTAATCTCCAAAGAACCTTTTCCGCCACTTACCACTGGTGCTGCTGATGCTACTGGTGTTGCTGTTGGGATTACTTGAATCTCTGCACTACCCTCTACTACTTGTACACTGTATTGTTTACCATCTACTACTACTGTATAATTTCCGCTCATCTCTTCTCCTCTTTTTTCTTGGTCTCGATTGTTTTTACCTTTTCTCACCATTAAAGGACCTTCACCCTTTAAAAAAGCTATCCCTTTTTGATCACATGAAGCTGCAATAAAAATATTCTCTTCTGTTGTTGCCAACTCTTCATCTTCTAGCACTTTTTTCCAATATGCCATTGATTTGGTCACTTCTCTGTCTGCATAATCCAATGGATTTTCTGTGGTTGGTTCTAAATTCAATTTTTCTGATGCCAATTGAATAATTTCTGGATCAGCTGCAACTGGTGTTTTACCAAAATAACCAAGAACCATACGACCATATCCTGGTGCAATTTGTTTCCATGGTCCAAACATTACATTGGCATACGCTTGTTGCCAATAAAATTGACTAACTGGTGTTACCGATGTACCATAACCACCACGCTCTACAACTTCTTTCATCGCAGCAATCACTTCATCAAATTTATCCAAGTTTCCTGAATCTCTCATCATTTGAGTATTGGCTGTTAACGCACCACCAGGCATTGGAGAGAAAGGAATAAGAGGTGATACTTGAGTCGCTTCTGGTGGAATCATATAATCCGCCAAACACTCTTTTAAACGCTCTTCATATTTTAATACTTTACCTAACTGTAAATCACCAAGGTTATAATCCATACCTTTAGTGGCGTGTAACATGGTTAAAATATCTGGTTGTGATGTACCACCACTAACAGGACTTGCCGCCATATCAATACCGTTAGCCCCTGCTTCAAGTGCAGCTAAATATGAAGCTACTGAAACACCTGCTGTCTCATGTGTATGAAGTCTTAAATGAACCTCTTCCCCCAACAATTGTCTAGCCATAGCAATGGTCTCATAAACTTTACGAGGATTTGCTGTACCTGAAGCATCTTTAAAACAAACACTGTCAAAATGAATACCAGAATCTAAAATATTTCTTAATGTTTTCTCGTAAAAAGGTACATCATGAGCTCCTTTACATCCTGGAGGTAAATCCATCATGGTTACAACCACTTCATGATTTAATCCATGACGCTTGATACATGCAGCAGAGTATGCTAAGTTGTTAACATCATTCAGTGCATCAAAGTTTCTAATGGTTGTTGTACCATGCTTTTTAAAGAGTTTGGCATGAAGATCAATTAATTCCCTACTCCCTGTATCTAGCATGACCGTGTTAATTCCACGTGAAAGGGTTTGTAAATTCGCTTCTGGTCCTACAATCTCTCTAAACTTATCCATCATCTCAAAGGCATTTTCTTGCAAATAGAAAAAGAGACTTTGAAATCTGGCTCCTCCACCAAATTCAAAGTGATTAATACCTGCTTGTTTAGCAGCTTCTACTGCGGGGAAAAAGTCTTCCATGAGAACACGACCACCAAAGACTGATTGAAATCCATCTCTAAATGTTGTGTCCATCACATCAATATATTTTTTTGCCATCTTATACCTTCATTGTGTTGTTATGATTTATTTTTTACGAAACTCTGAAACAGCAGCAATAATTGCTGCTACTCTACGATTTTCATCTTCATCAATTGTTTGACCTACTGGGGGAGTAGGTATTTTTGGAATATTTTCAGGAAAATACTTTGCAATAAGTGAAGCTTGAACTTTAACCAATACCACAAGAATATAGAGGAAAAGATAAACAACCCCCATTCCCAATACCATAAACTTCAATGCTTCAACTACATTATTCACGTCAGCCATAAAAAACCTTCTGTACTAAATTTATAGCAATATTTTAAGCTATTTTTACTTGAAAATGATTAATTTATCGCTTCTTTCTTTTACGATTATTATGCCGTGCTACTTTTTGTTCATCTTCATATTCATCTAACATACTATTTACTGTATCGGCATCATATCCTAGCTGTTCAGAAGTTAGTTTTTTTTGTTGAATTAATAACAAAGAGACAACCCGTTCAACAAATTCATGATAATCCATATCTTCCATACTATCAATAAAATCAATGGCACTTTCACTAATTTTACTCTCTCGAACCATTGTTTCTAAAAAAGAAAAATCACTTATTTCTTCTTCAAATTCACCCACTTCACTTGCAAGTTCCATGGTTGCCAACTTCATGTCAGCCCCAACCTCTTTTTGAATACGTTGAAGCTCTCTAAACTCTTCGGTTGATACCAAAGTAATGGCTTTTCCACTCTTACCTGCTCGTCCTGTTCGTCCAATTCTATGCACATAACTTTGTGGGTCAAAAGGGATATGAAAGTTAAAAACATGGCTTACATCTTTAACATCCAAACCTCTTGCCGCCACATCCGTTGCTACCATAATTTTGGTCTCTCCACGACGATATGCTTTAATAATATTTTCACGCTCACTCTGCTCTAAATCACCATGTAATCCTGCTGCATTAAAGCCCATGGCTAAAAGATGCTCGGTTAATCTATCGACTTCACGTTTCATACGACAAAAAACAATACACTTATTGGTCTCTTCTGTCTCTAGTAACTGAACAATTGCTCTGTCTCGTTGAGACTCCTCAATAACATAATACGATTGCTCAATCACATTATTGGTCGTACTTTCATCTTTACCTACTACTGAAATAAACTGCGGTGTGATTAAAATTTCATTTGCCAACTCTTTAATTGGCTTTGGCATGGTTGCTGAAAAAAGTAACGTTTGTCGATTTTGAGGAATATACTCAAATATCTCTTTTATCTCTTCTAAAAAACCCATATCAAGCATCTCATCGGCTTCATCGAGTACCACTATTTCAGGGTTAAAATTGTCAATTTTCCCTTTTTTATAAAGGTCTTTTAATCGCCCTGGTGTTGCTACAACCACTTGAACACCTTTATTAATTAGGGCAATTTGTCGTCCATACCCCACACCACCATAAACCGTAATGGTTCGGATGCCACAAAAACGTCCTAAATGATACAACTCATCACTTACTTGCGTTGCCAACTCACGGGTTGGTGTAATCACCAACACACGTTCAATCTCTTTATTGGCTATCTTATTTAACAGGGGTAAACCAAATGCCGCAGTTTTACCTGTTCCCGTATGGGCTTGTCCCACCAAATCATGACCCTGTGCTATGATAGGAATCACCATCTCTTGAATAGGGCTAGGTTCTCTAAACCCTGCCACTTTAATACCTTTCAAAAGATCTTCATTAAAATTAAACTCATTAAATGTCAAATTATTACCTTCAAATTACTATAGAATCATCAATAAAATGATTCCAAATAGGATTCTATAAATACCAAATGCAACAAAAGTAAATCGTTGCAAAAAAACAATAAAAAGTTTTATGGTTACATAAGCTACGACAAATGCCACCACAAAACCGACCACAAAAGCAGTCAAATCAGCACCCATGAACTCATGATAGTGCTTTAATAAATCATAGCCACTTACCGCCATCATAACAGGAATTGCCAATAAAAAAGAGAACTCTGTTGAAGCTTTTCGATTAACCCCAGCCAACATACCAGCAATAATCGTTGAACCTGCTCTACTCGTTCCAGGAATCAAAGAGAGTACTTGTCCAAACCCAATAATGAGTGCTTGTTTCCATGTAACCGATTCAACCTCTTTCGCTTCACACGCTTCATCTTTATGAAAATATTCAACGATAATAAAAATAATACCACCAATAATAAACATCCATGCAACAGTAGATGTTACAAAAATCTCTTTGACCCAATCTTTCAATAAAAATCCAATAATAGCCAATGGTAAAAATGCCACCATTATTTTTTGCCAAAGGTCAATCTCTTTGAGATTAATCTTCTCTCGATAAAGCAACATCACAGCTAAAATGGCTGCAAATTGTATAATCACTTCATACGCTTTAAAAACAGTACTCTGTTCTATTCCTAAAAACTCACTTGCAACAATCATGTGACCTGTTGATGAGATGGGTAAAAATTCTGTAAATCCTTCTATAATTCCTATTATAATCGCTTGTAAAATGTCCATGTAGTTATATCCTATATTAATTTAATTAAACTTATACCTATTTTTTATGAATTTATTCAAAAATAGCCTATAGAGTCTCTTATTTATACCACTTTTGAGGTAAAATAAATATGATTATGTTAAATATTATTTAACAATTTTTAAAATCTCTCTTAAATCTTTCACATCAATACAATGGGTTGCCGCTTCACGTAAAATTGGTTTGGCACAAAAAGCCACCCTTGTAGAGGCGTGTTCAAACATACTTAAATCATTTGCTCCATCTCCAACCACCAAGGTATCTTCTTTGCTAATGCCTAGTAAATTTTGTAAACGAACAATCATATCGCCTTTAGAAAAACCAAACATCATGTCTCCGCCTACTCGACCTGTTAAAATACCATTTTCATCGTGTAAAATATTCGAAAAATCTGCATCTATTCCCATTTTTTTTGTTGCAGGAGAGGTAGCATTTCTAAAACCACCTGAAAAACAAACCACTTTATATCCACGTGCTTGTAATCCTTTAATGGTCTCCTCTGCACCTTGCATCATGGGTAAATCTTGACAAATCTCATCCACTTTTGCTTTGGATAAACCTTTTAAAAGTGCCACACGCGTTGTAAGTGATTCAAAAAAATCCAACTCTCCTGCCATGGCACGTTCGGTAATGGCTGCTACTTTCTCCTCTAATCCTAATGGTGCTGCCAAAAAATCAATGGTCTCGCCATCCATCAAGGTTGAATCAAAATCAAATACAGCTAATTTCATACTTTATCCTACTTTTTTGTTAAATTTTGATAGAATTATAACCAATTAATAGTTAGGATTAAAATATATTTATGTTTGATAATTTTTATAAAAAACTTCACAGTAACAAACCTTTTATTACCGTAGAAATAACCCCTCCACATGGTGCTTCCATCGATGCTATTATCGAAAAAATTGAATCTATAAAACTGCATGAAAAAGTAGCAGGTTTTTCTGTGACTGATAATCCTTTGGCTCAACTCAAAATGTCTGGTGTACTCTCGGCAATTAAAGTACAACAATATTTTCATAAACCTGCCATTGCGACCATGAGTATGCGGGACAAAAACAAACTCTCATTACAATCAACCCTTTTAGGTGCCAATGATTTTAATTTACGGTGTATTCTTGCACTCACAGGTGACCCTGCAAAATTTTCTGACCAACCAGAAGTTAAGGGCGTATTGGAGCGAGACTCAACCCTGCTTCTTAGTATTATTTACCATCTTAACAATGGCGTAGACTACAGCAATAAAGAACTTAATCCAAAACCAAAACCCATCTATCCTTTTGCTGTCTCAAACTCTTATGCCAAAGATATGCGTCACATTAAAAAGAAAATGCTTAAAAAACTCAATTATGGTGCAAGAGGCATTATTACGCAACCTGTTTATGATTTGGAAAATGCCAAAGAACTCCTAGAGATATTTGAAGAGGCAAAAACCCAAAGTGTGCGTGAAACAGCCAAAGATGCTGAACTTATCTTAGGACAATTTCCTGTGGTACGTGCTAGAACTGCCAACTTTATTTCAGACAAAGTGCCAGGAATTACAGTTCCTAAAGAAATTATTGATGAAATGAATTTAGCAGCTATGGATGGAGCCGATAAAGAACAAGAGATAGGATTTAATATCTCAAAAACACTCTTTGATGGAATTATGAAACTGCACCCAAAAGTACACCTTATGACACACAATCGATTTGACTTATGTGCCGACTTAATTGGGGACAATTAATCCACAATATTTAAGATATAATATCAATAAAAAAACAAAAGGTTAGTATAGAATGAACGAACATCAATCCGTCCATGATTTAGGAAGATATCAAAGTGATAGTGCCGTATATAAAGACGGTATAGAGTCTGTAGGAACATCGGGATTTCCATTTTTAGAAATGGGTACAAGCTTTGTTATTGGTTTGGCCATCGGCTATTTTTTGAAAAAAAGTTTTAAGTTTCTTCTTTTACTTTTAGGTCTTGGTCTGGTTATTTTATTTGTGCTTGAATCGAAAGGAACCATTACCGTTGATGACCAAGTTATTCAAAATGGTGTCTCTTCTGGGGTAAGTACCTTTCAATCTTTTATTGATATGATTAAAACAAGACTCTCACACATGGAATTAAGTACAGGTGCTGGTGCTATTGCAGGTTTTTTTGTGGGTCTAAAATTTGGTTAATAAATGAAAATTTTGGTCTCGGCTCTTGAACCCTCTTCTAATCTTCACTTAAAAGAGGTTCTTAAACATACCCAAAATGTAGAATTGTTGGGTATATTTGACAAATCTTTAGGCAATCCCCTTTATGACATTAGTGATATGGCAATTATGGGTGTAGTGGATGCCATTAAAAAATTACAATGGTTTTTTAAAGTCGCTGACAAAATGGTAGAATTGGCAAAAGATGCCGATAAAATTCTACTCATGGACTCTTCAGGATTTAACTTACCCCTTGCGAAAAAACTTAAAACTGCTTATCCTGACAAAGAGATTGTCTATTATATTCTTCCTCAAATTTGGGCAAGTCGCCCTAAACGGGCTAAAAAATTGGAACGCTATTGTGATAAACTTTTAGGGATATTGCCTTTTGAAGTCAATTACTATCAGAGTAAAGCCCAATATGTCGGTCACCCCCTACTGGATGAAATCACAATTAATGGATGTGACGACTTTAGTCCCACAAAAAAGCAAAACACCATTGCTTTCATGCCTGGAAGCAGAAAAAGTGAAATTTCAAAATTGCTCCCAATTTTTAAAGAAGTACGCCAAAAACTCTTGAATAAAAGAGCTCTTTTAATTATTCCACACACCTTTTCAGATGAAAAAATAAAAAGCTTTTATGGCGATATATCCGAATTTGAAATAGTAAAAGAGACCCATAAAGCATTGGCTCAATCGGAATTTGCCTTTATCTGCTCAGGTACAGCCACCTTAGAATCGGCTCTTATTGGTACGCCATTTACGCTTGGGTATATTGCTAAAAAAATTGACTTTTTTATTGCTACAAAACTCTTAAACATTACCCATGTAGGCTTGACCAATATTATTTTAACCCATTACAACAACACAACGCTTCACAATGAGTTACTACAAGAAGAGGTCACTGTAGAAAATCTACTCAAAGAGTATTATCAAACCGATAGAACCATTTTTATGCAAAAAGCCCAAGAGTTAAGAGCCTATCTTGCACATGGTAGTTCTAAAAATGTGGCTCAAATTTTGGAACAAGATTTATAATAAAATCTCTCTTTGTCCCTTATTATTAGGCGTAGATAAAACCCCCATCTCTTGAAGTTGTTCAATAATATTGGCTGAGCGGTTATACCCTATTTGTAGCTTTCGTTGTAAATAAGAGATGGATGTTTTTTTATCGGTCAATATAATCTCTTTTGCCTCTTCATAAAGTTCATCTAAGTCACCCATTACACCAATACCTGAAAACATACCTCCCTCCTCTTTAATCAAATAACGTTCATTATATTCAGGAGCTCGTTGTGCTTTTAAAAATTCGACTATCTCTTCAATCTCCTCTTCCGAGTTCCATGGAGCATGAATTCTCACCAAACCATTGCTACCTGGAGGGGTAAACAGAGCATCTCCTTTTCCTAAAAGCCTATCCGCACCCAAGGCATCTAAAATTACTTTAGAGTCTATTCGTTGTCCTACTCTATAACTTAATCGTGAAGGAAGATTGGCTTTAATTAATCCTGTAACGACATCAACACTCGGACGCTGAGTGGCAACAATCAGGTGAATCCCACTTGCCCGTGCCATTTGTGCCAACCTTGCAACAGAGTATTCAACCTCTTTTCCCCCATTCATCATCAAATCTGCCAACTCATCAATGACCACCACAATAAAAGGTAGTGTATTGCCACCATTTTTTTTCATCTTCTCATTATAGTTATCAATGTTTTTAGTTCGACTCTCTGCCATCATTTTATAACGACGCTCCATCTCTGCTACCATATTCGATAACGCAGCAATTGCTTTGGCTGCATCAGTAATAACTGGTGTAATAAGATGAGGAATATCATTATAAATAGAAAACTCCAACATCTTAGGGTCAATAAGCATCAATTTAAGATGATCAGGGTCATTTCGATAAAGTAACGACAAAATCATGGCATTAATACCTACTGATTTTCCTGAACCCGTTGTCCCTGCAATCAGTAAATGGGGTAACCTTTTTAAATCGGTAATAAACGCATTGCCAACAATGTCTTTTCCCAAAGCAATCGTGAGTGGTGATTTGGAAGTTGTAAAAATTTTATCTTCTAAAATCTCTCGTAAATAAATGGTATCAAACGTTTCATTGGGTATCTCAATACCAATAACATCCCGACCAGGAATGGGGGCTTGAATACGAATGGTTTCCGCTCTAAGTGCCATGGCTAAATCATCTTGAAGGCTTAAAATCTTAGAAACTTTTACATTGGGTGCGGGTTTGAATTCAAAGGTTGTTACCAAAGGTCCACTATAAATATCCATCACTTCACCAGAAATTTTAAACTGTGCCAATTTCTCTAAAAGTTCATGTACTTTTCTATCTATCTCCTCTTCATTCACTTTTCGAGCGACTTTAGGAGGCTTTTCTAAAAACTCTAATTTGGGTAGAAGAAAATCTTTTGGTGTCTCGATTTCACCCCGTTCAAGCTCATCTAATAATTGACGATTTTGAGCCAACTCTTCAATAATTTTAACTGAAGTGGTAGGAAATATCTCTATTGACTCGAAATCTTGAGTCTCTTCCACTTCATTCAAAGGAGTAATAGACTCTACTGCCTTGGGTTCTTTACTATTGACTCTTGTTGAGGTAATGGCAATTTTTTCAATATCATCAAGTGAACGATCTTCAAGCATATTTTCTATTGTTTTTTTAGGTACTGTTTTCTTGTTATGCACAATTTTTTTAGGGACTGTGGGACTAGTTTGGGTAATGTTTCGGTTTCTTCTTTGTGCAATAATGGTGGTCATTACCTCTGTGCTGTTTTTATCAAAAAATGGATTTTCTATTTTAGACAACAACTTTTTCATATTTTCAAGAAAATATTGTTTAACCATCATCAACTTTCGTTGCATTGAAGCAAAGTTGGGGATTTCATCCAGTATCAAGACCATGGCAATCATATAGGTTAACATCCATAGTAACCATAACCCTGCTTTTCCAATATAGGGAATAAGAAAATCATACAGTGTTATTCCAATATTTCCTGTATAATAAATCTCAAAAATCAATGGTTGTAAAATAATTAATGAAACAAAAAACATAATCCAACCAACAAAAAAATCTTTATTTTTTAATAATTTTTTATTGTTATAAAGACGATATAAAGGGTAGATAAAAATAAGCAAATCAATATAAGCAAGATAACCAAAAAATTTAATATTTCCTTCCCCATAAATTTTACCAATGTGACCAACCATTTCAGTAGAATGAAAAATAGTTGAGAATGCCCCATAGATAAAAAGTATAAAAGCTGTAATAATAATGATATGCACTAAAACTCCTCAATAATTTATTGAAATTATAACAAACTTTTATTCTATCTCTTTAAATATGCTTCTATTTTGCTCAAAATGCCTATTTCTTAGTGTTTAAAACGTTTTTTATTATTTTTTATGTTAAAAACTTGTTTTTTTAAAAAAATAATTGTAGAATGGATGATACATATTTTTACAAAGGATTAATTAATGAAAAAAGCTGAATTTATCGATGCTGTAGCAGAGAAATCAGGTCTATCCAAAAAAGACACGAATGAGGCTCTCAACGCTATTTTAGAAACCATTACTGAAGCTTTAAAAGGTGGAAAAACAGTTAGTTTTATTGGTTTTGGTTCATTCTCAACAGTAGAAAGATCTGCTAGAGAAGCAAGAGTTCCATTAACAGGAAAAAGCGTAATGATTCCTGCAAGAAAGGCTGTTAAATTTAAAGTTGGAAAATCTTTAAAAGATACAGTGGCATAATTTAACATTACTTTAAGGTTTATCACTGTACAATGTCATTTCACTTCAATTAGTGAGATGTGCCACAGTGATGGAACTGGTAGACTTGGTAGACTCAAAATCTTCTGCTTTAGGGCGTGTCGGTTCGAATCCGACCTGTGGTACCACATCTTTTTTAATCTTCTTTTTTTATAAATTTAATCCTATTTTTTTGCTATAATCCTTCTAATAATTTATATTAGGAAGAACATGAAATTAGTCGTTGCCATTACAGGTGCCTCAGGTATAGAATTGGGCAAAAAATTTATTCAATACCTCCCTAAACATATTGAAATACACATTATTACCTCCAACAATGCACTCACAGTCAACCATTTTGAACATCAGAATATTACCCTTCATGATAACAGCAACATTGCAGCCTCTATTGCCTCAGGCTCATTTCAGGTCGATGTTACCGTAATTATCCCTTGTAGTATGAATACCTTAGCAAAAATCGCTTGTGGCATTGCTGACAACTTGGTCACACGCACAGCATCCGTTGCACTCAAAGAACAAAAGAAGTTACTTTTAGCCCCAAGAGAGATGCCTTTTTCCGCCATTGCTTTAGAAAATATGGAAAAATTGGCAAAACTAAATGTTATAATTGCACCTCCTGTTATGGGATACTACTCCCAATCACAAACCCTCGATGATATGGAACGATTTTTAATTGGTAAATGGTACGATGTATTGGGAATAAAAAATGATTTATATGAAAGATGGCATTAAAAGATGAAAACTACCCTAAGACGTGCAATTTATCCAGGTACCTTTGACCCCATTACCAATGGTCATTTAGACATCATTAAACGTGCTTGTGCCATGTTTGATGAGATTATTGTAGCCGTTGCGTATAATGAAGCTAAAAGCCCTATGTTCTCCCTTGACGAACGGATGAATATGGTTACAAAAGCAACTCAAAACTTTCCAAAAATCAAAGTCGTTCAATTCCACTCTTTATTGGTGACACTTTCTGATGAATTGGATGCCAATATTATTATACGAGGACTTCGAGCTGTTAGTGATTTTGAATATGAATTACAAATGGGCTATGCCAATGCTTCACTAAAAAAAGAGCTAGAGACCATTTATCTTATGCCCAGTATTCAAAATGCTTTTATTAGTTCATCTGTTGTGCGTTCTATTTTACCTTTTAATGGGAAAATAGCCCATCTTGTACCCGAAATAATACTTGATGATATACGGAGTAAATTGTAATGTATGTACTCTTTGAAGGCATTGATACCTGTGGAAAAACAACACAAATAGAACTAATCGCCCAAAAACTAGACAATGTTATTATCACCAAAGAACCAGGTGGTACCGAATTTGGAAAACACGCCAGAGCCATACTGCTTCAAGATTCACTCACCTCTAAACGGGCTGAACTCCTCCTCTTTTTAGCCGATAGAGCTGAACATTATGCCCAAATCATTAAACCCAATCAAGACAAACTTATTATCTCTGACCGAGGTTTTTTATCGGGTATTGGTTACGCTTTGACCAATGGTGATTTTGATTTTGAACATCTGGTTGAACTCAATAAATTTGCACTAGAAGGGCATTTTCCCGATTTGGTAATACTCTTCATCACCAATATAGAGACGTTAACCAAACGTATGGGTAACAAAACCCTAGACGGCATTGAGCTTAGAGGTTTAGAGTATTTAATATCGGTTCAAAATCACATGAAAGAGAGTTTAGAAAAATTGGATATTTCTTATCTGCTTATTGATGCTACCCAAAGTATAGAGACTATAAAAGAAAAAATTGAAACAAAAATAAAGGAAACACTATGATAAACGCACTCCGTGGAATGAAAGACCTAACTTTTGAGGAGAGTGAACGATTTGTGCATATCGTAACAACTGCGATTGGTATTGCTAAAAAGTATGGTTATGAATACATTGAAACCCCTATTTTAGAAGAGACCAAACTTTTTAAACGCTCGGTTGGTGAAAGCTCAGACATTGTGGGTAAAGAGATGTATCAGTTTACAGACAAAGGGGAAAATGATGTTTGTATGCGTCCTGAAGGAACGGCTGGAGTGGTTCGTGCATTTGTACAAGCCAAACTTGACCGACAACAATCAGCCAAATTCAAATTTTACTACTATGGCCCAATGTTTCGTTATGAACGCCCTCAAAAAGGTCGTTTAAGAGAGTTTCACCAATTTGGTTGTGAGAGTTTTGGTGAAGCTTCAGTTTATGAAGATTTTACGATGATACAGCTTATTGGAGATATTTTTAAAGCTTTAGGTATTGGTTATAACCTACAAATAAACTCACTAGGATGTCCTACATGTATGCCCTCTTATCGTCAAAATCTTGTAGGTTTTTTAACTGAATGTCAAGAGGAACTCTGCGAAGACTGTAATCGAAGAATTGATACCAACCCGATTCGGGTGCTTGATTGTAAAAATGAAAAATGCCAGATGCTTTTAAAAGATTCTTCAAAGTTGATTAATAATCTTTGTCAAAGTTGTGATGATGATTTTAAAAAATTGGTTAAATTACTTAACCGTGAAGAGATAAATTATGAAATAAATACCAATTTGGTACGTGGACTTGACTACTATAACAAAACTGCATTTGAATTTGTAAGCAATGAGATAGGTTCACAATCTGCCATTGCTGGTGGTGGTCGTTACGATAAATTGGTAGAGTTTCTTGATGGAAAAGCAACTCCTGCGGTTGGTTTTGCATTAGGCATCGAACGAATTTTAGAACTGGTTCAGATGCCACAAATTGAGCGTGAAGGGTATTACCTTGGAGTTATGGATGATGGTGCTATTGATGCCCTATTTCCTTTGGCTTCACGAAAAAGAACCACCAATAAAGTAACTGTTGAGTATGAAGCTAAAAAACTCAAAGCTCACCTCAAAGGTGCAGATAAAGTCCATGCTCGATATTGTGCATTTATTGGTGAAGATGAATTTAAAAATGGTACGATTTGGGTTAAAGATTTGGTTAGTAAAGAAGAAATCACCTTAACTCAAGAGGAATTTTAATATGAAACTCGGTGTAAACATTGACCATATTGCGGTCTTACGAGAAGCACGAATGATAGCTGACCCCAATCCTTTGGATGCATTGAGCATAGTTAAACGTGCTGGGGCTGACCAAATCACCATTCATCTACGAGAAGATAGACGACATATTCAAGACATTGATGCATTGAATATTATCTATCACTCCTCATTGCCTGTTAATTTAGAGTGTGCTTTAGCTCCTGAAATTATAGATATTGTCTGTGAACTCAGACCCCATCGCGTTACTTTAGTGCCTGAAAAAAGAGAAGAGGTTACTACAGAGGGTGGATTAAATATTTTAGGAGAGAATACACAACTCAGAGCAACCATTGAGCGTTTACAAGAACATGAAATAGAAATATCACTTTTTATTGACCCAACGCATGAAAATATAGAGATGGCAAAAGCCTTAAATGTTGAATGGATAGAGTTTCATACAGGGAAATATGCCAATGTCTATGCCATGCTCTATGGAAACCTTGGCAATACCCACCACACCATTAAAGCATTGGAACTTTCACGTAAAGCGTTAAAAGAGATGTTAGATGAAGAACTTACAACGCTAAGGGTATTGAGTTGTGATGCGATGGAATTGGGATTAAGGGTTGCTGCTGGTCATGGATTAAACTATCAAAATGTAAAAGAGATTGCAGATATTGAAACCATTGAGGAGTTGAATATTGGTCAAAGTATTATTGCTCGTTCTATCTTTACAGGATTAGAACAAGCCATTTTAGAGATGAAAATACTGCTTCATTAATTTTCTTTCTCTATCCTACAAGTATTCTCTAAAATAGAGAATACTCTTCTTTTATTTTAGGTAACATACTTCTATCGAGTGCATAAACAAATGCATAATTAAAATAGGCATTTTTTAAAATTTCACGAGCTTCATCAATACTGGCATACCAATTTGGTCTGTCTACACCATCTACTTTTGTTTTTGGTGGTGTTAATACAATTGTTTTAACCCATGCTCCATTATAACGGACATACTCTCTGGCTTTATAAACATCTTGTAGGTTATCCGTAAAGATGGCTACTTTATCACTTTTACTTGGATTCATAACATGTAGGGAACCATCAATAAATACAGGAACAAAATGCTTGGTATATTTGACTCTATCAAGGTCATACGGCAAATGATGTTTGTCACAAAATTCAACCACTCTTTGTAAAAAATCGACATGGAACGGGGTTATCTCTTTTTCTTGATAGATATACCCATTGATTTTAAAAGTGGTTCTAAACAATGTATCAGTAATGATTTCACAACTTGCCTCTTTGTTCAAAATAGAGACATTTGGTTTAATCATTTTCATCAATTCGTCATTGCTACCAATAAACATTTTTGCATCTGAGTTTAAAATTTTCTCAAATACTTTTCGCCAATCATTTGGTAAGATTTCAATATTACTCTTCTGTGTTACTATCATTTTTAAAAAAGACAACTCATGCTGTGTAAAAAGATAAAAATTGGCTTCACGACTAATCAATACATAACGAATAAGTTTAAAAGCTGATTTTTGAATATCATCTACTTGAATCCATGCCACTTCATTATCGGTAATGGGAATATTGTCATCTGAAAAAATAATGGCATAAGCACCTCTGGCTAATGCTGTAGCAATATCTTCAGGGTCATTGGATATAAAGAGATCACCTTGTTCTATTTTAGAGGGATAAACGCTTACGGAATGAATACCTGTTACGGTTGGGTTGCTAATAAGGGTACCTGCTGTCAGGTTTAATAAATCTTCTATTTTCATGCTCTGCCTTAACTGATTGAAGTACCAGTAGTTTTTGGTTTTTCTGGGCGAATAAGACATAAACCGTCAGCATCTTTGGCTGCTAGTAACATCCCTTCACTCTTCATACCCATAAGTTTTGCAGGTTGTAAATTGGCAACCACACACACTTGAGTATTTAAAATATCTTGGGCAGAGTACCACTCTTTGATACCTGCCACCACTTGTCTTGGTTTATCTTCACCAATATCCACTTGAAGTAAAAGAAGTTTTTTACTCTTACTTACCTCTTCTGCTCCAACAACGGTTCCAATTTTTAATGAAGTTTGAAAGAATTGATCAATACCAATCAATGCTACACCTTCATTCTTATCTTCTTTTTTACTCTCTTTTTTAACGGTTGCTTTTTCTACTTTTTCAGGTTTAATTTCAACAATCAACTCCTCTTCTACACGAGGAAAAAGTGGTGGAATTTTTTCAATGATAAACGTCTCTAATATCTCATCGTTTCTAATAAGTTTTACAAAGCTTTCAGGATTAATTTCAAAGCCCAATGCCATCGCAATATTTTGTGTCGTTTTAGGCATAATGGCGTGCAACATAATAGATACTTTTGCTAAAATGGTAGCAATCAATCCATTGAGTGCCATGGTCTCTTCAATTCTATCTTCTTTCATCATTGTCCATGGTTGATACTTATCAATCGCTTTGTTGGCAACAGAAAGGGGTCTCCATAACTCTTCTAAATAACGGTGAATTTGAAGCTCAAACAACATTGGCTCCAACTTTGCTAACGATTCATTCACCTCATTCAATTCTGCCTGATAATGGTTGGCTACCTTATCCGATTCGACTCTTCCATCAAAATATTTACCACTCATTCCAATAAGACGGTTTAGTAAGTTTCCAAGGTCATTTCCAAGGTCAGAGTTGATTCTGTCAATTAATGCTTTTTGAGAAAAATCACCATCTCCACCAAAGGGTACTTCACGTAACATAAAGTATCTAAAATTCTCCAAACCATAGGCATCGGCTACCTCTCTCGGGTTAACCACATTTCCTTTTGATTTGCTCATCTTCTCGCCATTACGTGTCCACCAACCATGAGCCCCAATATGTTTTGGCAACGGTAAATCCAAACTCATTAAAAAAGCTGGCCAATAGATGGCATGGAAACGTAAAATATCTTTACCAATTAACTGAACTCTAGCAGGCCAAAAATCCATATTTTTATCATCTGTACCATAACCAAGAGCGGTTACATAGTTCATAAGAGCATCCAACCACACATACATCACGTGTTTTGAATCATTAAAATCATCAGGAAGCTTAACACCCCAATCAAAACTGGTTCGGGTAATGGACAAATCTTCTAACCCACCCTCTACAAAACGAATCACCTCATTTCGTTTACTCTTTGGTAAAATACAATCAGGATTATTTTCGTACCACGCCAACAATTTATCTTGATACGCAGAAAGCCTAAAGAAGTAACTCTCCTCTTCTACAATGCTGGTACTTTTACCACACTCAGGACAAAACTCATCATCCACCAATTGTGTTTTAGGAAAAAAAGTTTCACAAGAGATACAATAGTGACCTTTATATTTGTCTTTATAAATATCCCCTCTTTTATGCATGGTTGTAAATGCTTTTTGAACCCCTATTTTATGGTCTTTGTCCGTGGTACGAATAAACTTATCATAAGAAATATCAAAATCATCCCATAAATTTTTAAACGTTGCCGATATTTCATCCGCATACGCTTGTGGCTCTTTTCCTCGTAATTTTGCTGACTCTTCAATTTTTTGACCATGTTCATCGGTTCCTGTCAAAAAGAAAGTCTCTTGACCAATAAGTCTGGCATAACGGGCTAATGAATCAGCAATAATGGTTGTATACGCATGTCCAATATGGGCAATATCGTTAACATAATAAATAGGTGTGGTAATATACGATTTGAAGTGGCAAGACATGTAGTGTTTTCCTTAAACAAATGAGTTTAGTTAATTTTGTGGAATTTTATCTAAAAGTTACTGTTACTGTAATTTATTGCGTACATTATATAAGTCCCAATAGATATTAATCGCCTCTTCAA